>CAIXOA010000068.1 GCA_903920925.1 uncultured Microcaldota archaeon
CGGATGCCGGACTTCCAGGCGTTGCCCAGCATTCCGGCTAACGAATCTATATTCTTCCGGTTCAGCTCCATGTAGCCTTCCTTCCTTGTGAGGACCGAGCCCCCCAGTTTAAGGACCTGCATAAGAAGAATAAGCAGAGGAAGATTAAAAAAGAAGGGCTAACGAATTCAATTATGCGCATAGTGGTTGCGATAAGCGGCGCATCCGGCGCCGTGTACGGGGTGCGGCTAGTGGACGCGTTGCGTGCGCTCGGGCACAAGGTTTTCGTGGTTGTGAGCGGGCCCGCGAAGAGGGTTGCCGCATACGAAGGGGTGAAACTCCCTAAAGCGGATTTCAAGGAAAGCGAGATTGATGCGCCTTTTGCATCCGGCTCGAATTCGCCGGATGTGATGATAATCGCGCCCTGCTCGCTGAAGACGCTGGGGAATGTGGCGAACGGGACTGGGAAGGGTCTCGTTGAACGGGCGGCGGAAGTGATGCTCAAGGAGAGGAAGAAATTGATATTGTTGGTGAGGGAGACGCCCCTCTCGCTCGTAGCGATTGAGAATATGGCGAAGGTCTCTCTTGCGGGGGGCGTGGTGATGCCCGCTTCCCCGGGATTTTATTCCGGGCAGAAGGAGATTTCACAGCTCGTGGATTTCATGGTGGGGAAGGTGCTTGACCAGGCGGGCGTGAAGCATAATTTGTACAAGAGGTGGCGCAAATGAAAGGCTCGTTCAGGGATTTTGTAAAGGAATTGGAAGAGAAAAAGCAGTTGCTGGGAATTAGGAAAAAGGTATCGAAAAATCTTGAGCTTGCGGCGGTGATGAAGGCCCGGGAGGATACGCCCATCCTTGCGCCGGAGGTTGGGGGGGCGAAATTCGCCGCGGTGGGCAATGTTTTTGCGACGCGCGAATTGGTTGCGCAATATTTGGGATGCAGAGTTGATGAGATTACGAAAAAACTGATGGATGCGATAAACCGGCCGTCAAAACCCAAATCCGCAAAAAACTCGCCCGCACTGGAAAAAACAGTTTCATCTCTTGATGAGCTTCCCATTCCTTCCCATACGGAAAAGGATGGGGGGCCTTACATCTGCTCAGGAGTAGTGGTTGCAAAAGACAAGGAATACGGCACAAATTGCTCCTTCCACAGGATGATGCAATTGGACGGGAATCGGATGGCTCTGCGCATCCTCCCGAGGCACCTGAACACTTTTATTGAGCGCGCGGGCGGGGAATTGGACGTGGCGGTGATTATTGGTGCGCCGATAAATGTGCTTCTCGCTTCCGCGGTTTCCACAAAAATTGGGGTTAACGAGCTGGAGATTGCAAACTCACTTGCACCATTCGAAACCGTTCGCCTTCAAAATGGAATAGAAGTTCCTTCCGAAGTGGAATTCATCTTCGAAGCACGGATTACGAAAGAACTGGTGAATGAGGGGCCGTTCGTGGATTTGACTGACACTTATGACATTGTGCGCAGGCAGCAGGTGATGGAGGTAAGGAAAATTCACGCACGAAAAGATGCGCTCTTCCACGTATTGCTTCCGGGCGGAATGGAGCACAGGGTTCTGATGGGGATGCCCAGGGAGCCGACCATCTTTAATGAGGTGAGCAAGGTTGCGGAATGCAAAGGAGTGAGTATTACTCCGGGAGGGTGCTCGTGGCTGCACGGAGTAGTTTCCATCAGGAAAAAGAATGAAGATGACGGAAAAAAAGCTATAGAAGCCGCTTTCCGCGGGCATGCGTCCATGAAGCACGTGGTGGTTGTGGACGATGATGTAGACATCCATAACATGCAGCAGGTTGAATGGGCGATTGCCACAAGGTTCCAGGGGGATAGGGGATTAGTGATAAAGCCGCATGAGAAGGGCTCTTCCCTTGACCCATCCGCGAACCCGGAAACCCGCGAGACGACTAAAGTTGGTGTGGATGCGACCGCACCTTTGAAAAATAGGGCGGCGTTCGACCGTGCGAAATATAAAAAAGTAAATGTGAAGGATTATTTCTGAGGTTTTCCATGGAGCCCGAACTCACCAAAAAAGAGAGATGCATGCTCAACGGAGAGTGCGGGGAAGGGAAGCAGCAGGCGATGGAAATCCTTTTTGCGCTCGCGAAAATCTATGGCGCGAAGAAC
>CAIXOA010000069.1 GCA_903920925.1 uncultured Microcaldota archaeon
AAACTATTTCATCTATTTCCTGCGAAAGGTTCGGCCCACCCTTAAAGCTCAACCTTTTCTGAACCTCAAATATGCTTGCGTACTTTTTCTCTTTGCGGTCGACCATGCACATCAACTCCGAGCTAATCTAGAAAAACTCATGTCCCGGAACAAATCCAAAACATTTTAGGAATTTCTCAAAATCTATGCCTTTTTCAAAAGTTCAAAGAATTCTTCCCTTGAAATCCCGATTTCTTTCAGAATCAAACGCAGCAAACCGGGCCCGATGTCCTTTGAGTGGATGGGAACTACGACCGATTTTTCATCTTTCTTCAAAACCAGGTGCGAACCGCTCTGCCTTGCCGCAACATACCCTAAAGAGCTGAGAACCGAAATCAGTTTCTTATGGGAAATCGGCCCGAGCTTCATCAGAACCATCTAAACAGAGACTGAGACCCGCTGTACGCCGATGAATTTTGGTGAACTCTCTTTTGCGGATGGGGCGGGATTTACTTCCAGGTAAACTGAGATAGCATCTCTAATAAGAGGAATAATATCCTCGACCTTCTCGCTCTGGGTATGGCAGCCCGGAAGCTCTGGAACGTAAGCGTAGTAGTAACCCTCTTCGTCCTGCTCGATCACAACATCGAAATCGAGAACCTTTTTCTTTTCCATGATAATAACACCTCGAGGTTATTTTTAATCCTTTGCCAGGCTATTTGCCGGTAAAGCCGCAATCCAAAAGATTGTAAGAATTTCCCAAATTTATTTTTAAAAATAAAACAGAACGAATTTAAACGCCCGGAATCCATATCAGCATCATGGCGTACAGGAGAAAGGAATGGCTCATGGTCATCATGGTCCTGGCATCAGTACTGATGGCCGGCTGGTTCTATCCGCAGCTCCCGGACAAGGTCGCAAGCCACTGGGGCATCAACGGCCAGGTGAACGGCTACATGGACAAGGGGCTGGCGACGTTCCTGCTCCCGGGGATGATGCTTCTGCTCGCAGCATTATTCTTCATAATCCCGAGGATAGACCCCCTAAAGGAGAACATAGAGAAATTCAGGGACGCGTACGAGGAGATGGTGATAGTGATACTCGCATTCCTCCTTTTCATCTATCTGCAGACGATGCTCTGGAACATTGGAATACAAATAAGCATGGCGCTCACCGTTCCGTTCGGGGTAGGGCTGCTCTTCATATACCTGGGTTTCCTGCTCCCGAAGGCGAAAAGGAACTGGTTCGTAGGGATAAGGACGCCCTGGACCATGAGCAGCGACGCCGTCTGGGACAAAACGCATAAGATGGGCGGGAAACTGTTCAAGGCGATGGGCATAATAATCATGCTGAGCGTGTTTCTCGGGGGCGGCGCCTTCTACGTTCTCATAGGGCTGGTGCTGGCCAGCGTAGTATACCTGTTCTGGTATTCCTATATGCAATTCCAAAATGAGAAACAGAAATAGAATATCCAAAAGAATTCAGGAATTTCCCTAAATCATTTTTCCTAGCCGCGCATCCTGTAAAAGATGTTCATCAGGAAAACATTAAGGTAGGGGATTCCCCTGCTTAGGACATAGATGCCGGCAAGAACGCCCGCAACCGCGAAAACGGACTGGAGAAGGTTCGCGCCCCCGGAAAAGAGGATGTAAACTCCGCCGAAAAGAAGGAAAAGCGCGACGAGAAGATAGACGAAGCCGCGAAGAAGGAGCATGTCCATCAGGGAGGAATATTTCCGGAATATCCAGAACTCCATCCTTTCCCTTTTTGGCCTGCTTTCCTTGTTGGCGAAGTATTCATCCAGGAAATGAGTATGATGCTCAAGAAGGCACTTCTCGTGGTAAGTGAAGAACCTGAATGCATTGGCCATGCCGAAGAGGGATTCCACGATGTTTGCGGGCTCCTCGTGGGGCATCGCATTGTAAGGGACGAAGGCGATTTCGGAATTCGGTATTTCCTTCCTGCATATCTGGCAGACGGCCATGCGGTATCTACTTTGGTTAGGAATATAAATTATACTAGCGGTAGAAATCTATCCGGGTGCTTCTCATGAGGACAATCGCAATCACAAATGATGACGGTTATACCGAAGGCGTAAAGATACTCCTGGACTTTGCGAAAACCCTGGGGAACGCTTATGCGGTAATACCGAACAAGCAGAGGAGCGCCGTTTCTTCTGCAATGACGCTACACAAGCCCCTGCGCCTGCACGAGGTCGAGGAGGGCATCCACGTCCTCAGCGGAACCCCCGCGGATTGCGCCATGTTTGCGATTTCTTCAGGGGAATTCCCCAAACCCGATGTTCTGTTCTCGGGAATTAATTGGGGCGACAACGCTGGATATGGGCCTTTATTCGGGTCGGGGACCATAGGCGCATGCTGGCAGGCGGCGACCTATGATACTCCGGCGGTGGCCTTTTCCTTGTATAACAACCATAACCGGATGGGATGGATGAAAAAGGAGAATTGGAAATATCCGGATAAGATAAGGGAGGCGATGGGAAGGGCGTGGAAGGAGATAGAACCGCAATTGAAGGGATGGAGCTTCTTCATCGTGAATCTTCCCTCCCCGGAGAAGCTGGATAATGCGAAGATAATATTCACAAGCCAGGTGCAGAGGAGAAGGTACAAGCTGATGATTGAGAAAAGGGACGACCCGTACGGGCATCCGTATTACTGGCTCGGGGGAGGGGAAAGGCCCATAGAAGAAGGGACGGATTACTGGGAAGTGGCGAAAAACGGGAATATTTCCATCACGAAGATAAATATGGACGGATTGTTCAAAAAGTGATTCTGGAAATTTCGAATTAGTTTGCTCCAAGCGCTTCCCACTTCAGATGCTCGTATCTTTCCGGGAAGACGCGCGCGAGGTAGAAGCGGGGCTCCATTATCTCAATCATGGTCGGGAGGCTGCAGGTGACCGTCCGGAAGGCCATCTCAACGCCCAGCTCCGCCGCCAGGGAGGAGAAGAAATCGTATCCGAGCGAGTAGTGGTCAATCTCCTGCCCATCGCTTGAAAAAAGGCCCTTTATGGCGCTTATGGAAGAGGAAACGAACCTCCGGAAAGATGTCCATGCGCTGCGAACGTAGCCCATCTCCGCGAGCTTTTCCCTCTCGAGGTATACGGAAACGCCCTCCGTGGAGCAGAGAAGCGCATCCCGGCTAAGCACCCTCAGCTCTTCCGGGGTGTTGTGCCTCAGGGCGTGCTCTTCAAAAAGCGCGTGGCCGCACTCATGCACGAGCGTCGACATCCTCCTCGGGTCGGCTCCCAGGTGAACCTTCCATCCGTTCACTGATATCTTCCCCTTGTGGTACCACGCCGTCTCGTCGGAGGCGATGAGCCCCATCATGGGGCGGCGGCTTTGCCTGAAGATGACCTCCACTTCCGGAACAGGGCGGAGGCGCTCGACACCCAGCTTTTTCTGCGCGAATTCCATCGCCTTGTAAACTTCTATGCGGCGATAAGGCTTGAATGGATTGAACGTGCGAAAAGCGTTTTTGCCGACCATGGGTACGGCTGCCACTGATTCCATGATAATATAC
>CAIXOA010000070.1 GCA_903920925.1 uncultured Microcaldota archaeon
CCCCTGCGGCGGACGAGCCGCTTGGGAAAAGGCACCCAATCACCCGCATGACGGATAAGATAAGGCAGATTTTCATAGAGATGGGCTTTGAGGAGATGGAGGGCGGGATGCTGGAGAGCGCCTTCTGGAACTTCGACGCGCTTTTCCAGCCCCAGGACCATCCCGCGCGGGACCTTGCGGACACGTTCTACATGGAGGGGAAGTCGGAACTCCCGGAGAAGAAAATAGTAGAGAAGGTGAAGGCAAGCCACGAGAAGGGATGGAAGTATTCCTGGAGCGCGGATGAGGCGAGGAAGACCATTCTCCGCACGCACACGACCGCGGTTAGCGCGCGCTACCTGGCGAAGCTGGACGAGGCGCTGAAGAAGGGCGGGGGGAAAGGAAAGAAGTATTTCTGCGTGGGAAGGGTGTTCAGGAACGAGGCCACGGACTTCAAGCATTTGGCGGAGTTCCACCAGGTGGAGGGGATTGTGGCTTGGGACGGGGCGAACTTCAGGCACCTGCTCGGGCTGCTGAAGGAGTTCTACAGGAGGCTGGGTTTCGAGAAGATAAGGTTCAGGCCGAGCTATTTCCCGTACACCGAGCCGAGCCTGGAGATAGAGGTATTTTTTGAAGGGAGGAAGGAGTGGATGGAGCTTGGCGGGGCGGGCATATTGAGGCCCGAGATGACGAAGCCGCTCTGCAGCGTGTATCCGGTGCTCGCATGGGGCTTAAGTTTGGAAAGGCCCATGATGCTGATGGAGGGGCTGGAGGACATAAGGACCTTCTATAAGAATGATTTGGATTGGCTGAAGGGAAGCAAAATTGGGAAAGATTAATAAGCATGCGAGAGTTGGAAGGGAATAGATAGGATGGTAAGCAAGAAACTGATGATTGTCGGCGCGATCGTGTTCGTGCTGGTTGCCACGCTGGTGATAACGCTCATTCAGCCGCCGAAGATGGAAGTGCCGAGCGGCTATGCGGAGCCCATAAAGGGCGGGCGCGCCGGAACGGACGCATATTTCCTGTTTTTGGCGAACGGAAGCGGGAAGGCGAGCCTGGTTGCGCTCAGCGAAAAGCCGAAGACCGAAGTCGTGGTCCTGAGCGAGACCGGGATAGACCAGGAGACCACGAACAGGTTCGAGGAGTTCGTGCAGAGGATGACTGCGCTTCAGGATTACGGGATTGGGGTGGAGGCGGTGGGCGCCTCGGACCTGAGGGGGCTCCGCGAGACCGTGATAATCATACCGAACGGCGCGATGCCCCAATATGTGCTGGACGACCTGGCCTCCCTGCACGCGAGGGGCAACCGGATAGTTTACATAGGAAAGACGGATTTCGTGCTGTCGCGCGAGCTTCAGCAGCAATACTGGCTGGCGCAGCTGGACAACCAGACCAGGAGCATGATTGTCGTGAAGGAGATGAAGCTGGGGGATTTCCTGGACACCCCCGGGGCGGTGGACGGGCTGAAGGGCGAAATCCTGAGGAACGACTGGGCGAAGACCGGCGAGACGGATTTCGGGTTTTCAGATTTTTCCGGGAGGAAGACGCTGTTCGTGCCGCTTCCGGACAGGCAATACTACAGGTTCATCTATGAGACCGCGGGCGGGAAGGGGATGGTGGATTCGCAGATAATGCTGATGGACCCGATAACGGTCAGCGCAACCCCGGACATCTATCCCTGGGACAAGGCGGAGCTGTTCTTCACCGTGAACCAGAGCGCGGGAAAGGTCATGTACAGCCTGGAGCGTGAGGGGGACCAGATTGCGTCCGAGGAACTGGGGTACGTGGGGGCGGAGAAGGTATTCTATTACACTTTTGAGTTCCAGGAGCCCGGGGATTACGTGTTCAGGGCGTATGACAATTCCGGCACCCTGGGAACGGCGCACATGCACGTGAAGAGGATGGACATAAGCATAGTGGACGTGCAGGACGTGCGCGTGCTGTTCAACGTGACGGTGGACGGGGTGCCGGTGAAGAGCGGGAAGGCGACAGTCTCACTGGACGGGGCGGATGCGAGGGAATTCTCCATAACCGACGGGCAGATGGCTGTGCCGACGCGCCTGAAGGCCGGGGACAACAACTTCGGGGTGAAATACCTGGAGTATGTGACAACCATAACCTATACGCAGAAGCAGGAGGGGCTCCTGGAGACCTATGCGAAGTGGCTGATTCCCGGGGCGGTGATAATAGTAATAGTCTATGTTTTTGCCAGCGTGCGCAGGAGGCCCATGTATTCCCTCCGCATAGAGAAGATGGGCAAGAAGAAGACGAACAACGTCTTTGTCGCGCCCGCGCAGATAACCGACTCCATACTGGACGTGGAGAAGAGCTGCGGGTGGAAGGAGGTGCCCGTTTCCATAAAAGAGCTGATGCAGAGCTTCAAGAAGAACATCACCGACGGGGCGGACATGTACGACGGGGACGTTGAGAGCGTGATGAAGGAGATGGAGGAGAAGGGGTACGTGGAGAGGTACGGGGACTATTACCAGCTGCACGGGTGGGGGGACGTCCACAAGAACGTCATAAAAAGGAAGATAAGGGACGCGCTCGTGCTCTCGGGCGAGAAGTTCAAGGATGCGTGGGGAGGGTTCGAGCTGGACAGGTTCATCGTGAGCACGGAGTACTTCAATACGGACAAGAACCTCATCCTAGTGTTCGAGGACGCGGAGGAGAAGAGGAAGTTCCTCGAGATGATGGAGCCCCTTTCCCGAGCCGAGGTGGAGCTCAAATTGGAGAACGGAAAGGTCACGATTACTACGGTGGACGGGCTTTCCGAGTTCATCTGAGCAGCAGTAGGGTTTAAATAAGAAACGACTGAATATATGGATACAATTCCAGCTTATTAGAGAGTTGCAATCGGTAAGCAGAAGGTGAATTGATGGTTAGGGCTTATGACGTAGAGCCGAACAGGCTCATCAAGGAGGTAGCCGGAAGGCTCAAGGAAATCGGGATAGCGAAGCCCGCGTTCGTGGGAATCGTGAAGAGCGGCACCCACTGCGAGAGGCCGCCCGAGGACCCGGACTTCTGGTACGTGAGGTGCGCCTCCATAATGAGGCAGGCCTATGCGAACCCGGGCACGGGCGTGCACAGGCTGCGCAGGCATTATGGGGGGAGGAAGAACTACGGCGTAAAACCGGAGCACCACGCGCCGGCGGGAGGCTCTACCATACGGAAGGCCATGCAGGCGCTGGAGAAGGCAGGGTTCATGGAAAAGGCCAAGACCGGCAGGAAGCTCACCCCGAAAGGGAAATCCCTCCTGGACAAGGCCGCCTCGGGCATCAAGGTCTGATGGTGGTATAGTTGGAGGAAGAAGCGGCGGAGGGCGAAGAGGAAAGGCTCCTTGAGGCGAGAAGGATGGAGTCGCAATTGAAGGCGGCGCTCCGCCTCTGCCTGGCCCCGAAGGCCTACGAGCGGCTCATGAACGTGAGGCTGGCGAAGCCGGAGCTGTATGCCGCGGCGGCGCGGCAGATCCTCGCGTATGCGAAAAAGGGCGGGAAGGCGCTCGGGGACTCGGAAGTGCTCGCGCTGCTGAAGATGATGCGCGGCGGGGAACGGGAGACGAAGATTGTGTTCAAATGAACAGGAAGGTGTTCACATGGGAAAGAAAAACTCTTTGAAGAAGGCAAGGCTCGGGAAGGCGGGCAAGCAAAACAGGAGAATGCCGGTATTCGTCACTGTGCGGACGAAGAGGAAGGTCCTCTGGAACAACAGGAAGAGGGAGTGGAGGACAAGCAAGCTCAGGATAAGCGACAAGGAGTGATGTTATGGCGGAGAACGAAAGGGTCTATACGATACCCCTCGGACGGGCTTATGATAAAACCAGGGTGAGGAGGGCGCGGATTGCGATTAAGATGGTGCGCACATTCCTCTGCAGGCACATGAAGGCGGAAGAAAGCACGGTGCGCATAAGCGAGAAGACCAACGAGCTCCTCTTTGCGCGCGGGATGCAAAAGCCCCCCCGCAAGCTGAAGGTGCGCGTGGTCAGGGCGGACGGGATTGTGAAGGCATACCTGATGGACGAGAAGCCCGTGGAGAAGAAGGAGGCCAAAAAAGAGGCGAAGAAGGACGAGAAGAAAGAAGAGAAGCCGAAGGAGAAGGCTCCGGAAGCCGGCAAGCGGGAAGAGAAAAAACCCGAGGCTCCCAGGAAAGAGTCACACTTCCACGAGAATAAAGGCTGAACATGGCACTGGAACACAAGAGGGCGTCATACTTCGGGAATTCCTTCCTTGGGATATTCGCATCCACGAACAACACGCATACGCTCTTTCCGGACGAGGCTCCGTCAACCTTCGTTGTGAAGGTCTGCGATGCGCTGGGGACCAAGGAGGTGCGGTGCAGCATAGGCGAGAGCAACCTGGACGGGGTCTACGTGGCGATGAATTCGCGCGGAATCATCCTTCCATATTTCAGCAGGAAGGTCGCGGAGAAGATAGGGGAGGCGACCGGATTGGAGGTTTATGCGAGCAAGGAAAAGATGAACGCCCACGGGAACAACATCTGCGCGAATGACAAGGGCGGCATAATCAACGAGCACATACATTCTGCGGAGAGGAAGAACATGGAGGACTGCCTGGGCGTGGAGCTGGTGCCCATGCACCTAGGCCCCTTCACCACGGTGGGCTCGATGTGCATCGCGAACAACAGGGGGTTCCTCGCGCACTACGTGGCCACGGAAGAGGAATTGAAGGAACTGGGAGGGATATTCAAGGTTGAAGGGATGAAGGGGACCGCGAACACGGGCACGGGCTTCGTCGGGGTTTGCATGCTTGCGAACGACCGGGGATACATAGTCGGGGATGCCACCACCGCCTTCGAGATGGGGCGCGTGGAGGAGGCGCTTGGCTTTTTAGGATGATGCTCATGATACCTTATGCGGACTTCGCGAAGCTGGATTTGCGCGTCGGCAGAGTAGTCCTGGCGGAGCGGGTTCCCGGCTCGGAGAAGCTTCTGAGGCTGGAAGTGGATTTGGGGGCTGAGAAAAGGCAGCTCGTAGCGGGCATAGGGAAGAACTATGCGCCGGAGGAGGTGTTGGGAAAGAAGATAATAGTGCTCACCAACCTCGAGCCGAAGAAGATGCTGGGGCTTGAGTCCCAGGGGATGCTTCTCGCGGCATGGGAGGAGAAAGAGGTTGTGCTATTGACAGTGGACAAGGAAATAATGGAGGGAGCGAAAGTAGGGTGAATGTATGAAATTCAAGATAAGCGGAACCATGAGATTGGGAAGGGAAACCAGGAAGTTCTCCAAGGAGCTAGAGGCCGAGACCGAAGGCTATGCGGTGGAGAAGACGTACATGACGCTGGGGGCGGCGAACGGAATCCCCCGCAGCAAGATAAAGGTCGAGAACATCGAGAAGGTGGCCTGAATGGAGAAGGAGGAGATTGTCGCCCGTGCGAGAATCGTCGGCCAGCAGAGGAACTATGTCGAGAGGGAGGTGGAGAGGATGATGCTCTCCATGCTTGATTTGAACAATTCCTTCACCACCATACAGGAGATGAGGGACGAGAGCGGGCTGGTCCCTGTTGGCGGCGGGGCGTTCATAAGGGCGAAGCTGGATGCGAAGAAGGTCTTCATCCCGGTAGGCGCCAATTACATTGTGGAGTACGGCGTAGATGAGGCGAAGGCTGAGGTAGACAAGCGCATGAAGATGACCGAGAACGCCATCCAGAGCCTCAAGAACGAACTTAAAAAAATAGACGAGGAGTTCACGAGGCTGGAGAGGGAATACAGGAGCACGGAAGAGGGGGCCGGGGAAGAGGCAGGCTGATGGGCGGAGAGGGATGGTCCTGAGTGTTTGACTTATTGAAGAAGAAACTGTCCGGCTTCGTGCAGGGGATAGTCGGGAAGAAGGAGGAGACGCCGGAAAAAACTGATTATGCCAGGAAGGCTCCCGCGGAGCCAGAAGCTGTTTTTGAAACGCCTGTGGAAGGGATAATCGAGGAAAGGCCTCCGGAACCAAAGAAGGAAGAAAAAACCGTGGTGAAGGTTCCGGAGAGAAAAGAGGCTCCTGTTGAGAAGAAGGCCCCTGCTCCGCCCCGGAAGAAGGAAGAGGAACCCCCGGAGCCGAAGAAAGTGGAGAAAGGGCCGGTGCAGAGGAAGGAGATTGCTGTCGGGAAAGTGGCGGAGCGGGAGACGGAAAAGCTCGAGAGGAAGGTGAGGAAGGACATTTTTGCCGCGGTAAAGGAAACCATTTCCGGTGCTTCGGAGATAAGGGAGGGGGAGATTTCGGAACTGCTGGAAGAGCTGGAGCTCGGGCTGATTGAGAGCGATGTGGCGCTGGAAGTCGCCGAGGACATAAAGAACGAGCTGAAGGGGCGCGTGGTGGGGGCGAAGGTGCCGAAAGGAAAGACGGCCGAATTCATCCACGAGCAGCTGAAGGAGACGCTCATCGGAATGGTGGACACGGGGAAGGGATTCTCCATCCCGGAGAGAGTAAGGAATTCGGAGAAGCCGGTGAAGATAATGGTTTTGGGGCCCAATGGCTCAGGAAAGACAACCACGATTGCCAAAATGACGAAGATGCTGCAGGGGGCGGGCTTCTCGGTGGTGGTCGCGGCCTCGGACACGTTCAGGGCCGCGGCGGTTGAGCAGATGAAGCACCACGGGGACAAATTGGGCGTGAAGGTGATTGCGGGCGCGTACGGCTCGGACCCGACCGCGCTTGCGTTCGATGCGGTGGAATACGCGAAGGCGCACAAAATAGATGTTGTTCTTATAGACACCGCTGGAAGGCAGGATACGAACGTGAATCTTTTGAACCAGCTGAAGAAGATGAACCGGGTTATCGCGCCGCAGATCAAGATTTATGTGGGCGAGAGCATAGCCGGGAACGCGATTGTGGAGCAGATCTCTGTATTCCACAAGGAGATAGGGATTGACGGCGTGGTGCTTACCAAATTGGATTGCGACGCGAAGGGCGGGACCGTGGTCTCGATTTCAAAGGTCACTGGAATACCGATAATTTATGTCGGGACCGGGCAGGGATACCTGGATTTGGAGCCGTTTGACGCGAAACGGATAATCGGGGAGATATTATCATGAAAAAAGTCATCCTGGACACGAATTTCCTCCTTGTCCCCTTCCAGTTCAGGGTGGACATACGGAAGCAGATAGAGGAGAATCTGGAGGAGCCCCATGAGCTTGTGGTGCCCAGCGGAGTTGTTTCCGAACTGAAGAAATTGGGAAGGGGCCACGGAAAGGAGGGGGCGGCGGCGAGGTTTGCCATCAAACTGCTCGGCCTAATGGCTGTGAAGAAGGTGCGCAGCAGCGGGCATGTGGACGACTGGATTGCGGGATACGCGGCGAAGGAGGGGGCGATAGTGTGCACCAACGACGCCGGGCTCAGGCATAAATTAAAAAATGCCGGGGTGAAGATGATTGTGCTGAAGTCCCGGTCGAGGCTCGGGGTGGTCTGATGGAC
>CAIXOA010000071.1 GCA_903920925.1 uncultured Microcaldota archaeon
CTTTGCTTTCAGCCCCATATATCTGCATCGCTTCGCGATGTCTGGCGAAGTTCACCGGAACTTCACCATCGGGGCTGAAACCAAACACTTCACTTTGCAACTCTTTGCACGTACTCCTTACGCAAAAGACCGCTTGGTTTAAAAAAATGTGTCCATAAATCTAACTACATGACTACTGAATTTGCTCCAAAATTCCAGACTCCGTTTGAGGGGCAGCAAAAGCCCATAAGGACATTCGGCCTTCGCGTGCACCCGGAAGAGGTGAAGCGCGTGGACGCTTTCAGGTCCGCGTTCCCTAAAGGGAGCAACATAAGCGGAATCATCGAGGAGGCGCTCGCGAAGGGGAAGGAGAAGAAGCCCGAGGGGATTTCAGACCGCGAATATTTCGAAGTTCTCGGGAAGATGCTAGGGGAGAGGGGTGTCCTTGATTTGAACATTGTACGCAGGATTTCTTCCATGCCGTTCTGGGTGCAGGGGGATGCATACAGGGTCGCGCTGGAAAGGAAGGGGAGGGACGGGGGCCCTTATCCTCTTAAGGAGTTCAACGGCGACCTCATAAGGGACAAAACCGAGAACGTCCCGGGTGAGAAGGAGGAGCAGGTCATCGAGGTCGTGAGGAGGCACGTGCAGGCGGCGCAGATGGAGAGGAAGATATCCCACGGCGGCCCGGGGCTCGTCTATGATTTCGGGGAGCGCCTTGGCAAGTCGGGCCCGCAGCTGGTGAACCTCCTTTATTACGGGCAGGACTCGGTTGAGAAGATACTGGAGACCTCCCTGGGGATGAAAGATCCCCTCATGCCATCCACTGCGGTGAGGGAGTGGATAATAGACATAGCGGAACAGATACAACTCTCAATGAAGGAATACTGGATGTATCCCTTAATGACCTTTGTCGAGGACCTCAAGAAAGCGGTTCATGATTGCGCTGACATGGACAGGGCGAAGGTTGCAAGGATGATAAAGGAAATCCCGATTGTCTGTTCGCTGGACGGTGCGAACCTCCTCTAGCCATATCTTTTTAATTACTAAAGAAGATTTCGCCGCATGGGCACAGTGGTCGGGAGGAGCCTCACAGAGCAGAAGGTCCGCACTTATCTCAAATTGGCTGAGAAGAGCGAGGGGCTCTGGAACTCCATCCTTGTTTTCCTAGGCGCGCTTTCCCTTCTTTCCGCGATTCCATTCTATCCGCTTCCGCTCGCATTGTTTATCGCGCTGGTCTGCGGAATAGTCGCGTTCAAATACCCATCCTTCGGCCTGCTGATCGGCTTTGTCACTGTGATGCCGGCGCTCGCCTACCAGAGCACCATCCTGGCCTGGATAGGATTGCTAATCCTTGCGATTGTGCTATTTGAGATGTTCGACAACTGGGGCGTGATTGCGCTGCTGGAGATTGTCTGCCTTGCGCCCTTCGCGGCCTTTCCGCTTTCCATGTTCTCAGGATTCATCTACTTATTCATGATATGGGGAAGCCTGCATTTCGGCTCCAGGAAGAGCATGCTTATTTCAGTGCCGGCCGTGCTGCTCATACTCCTTCTCTCTTCCGTATGGCTTGTGCAGAACAGTGCATATCTCCCAATCACCAAGAGCCTCTACGAGCCTGGGCTCGACGCGCTCACCGTGGACAGGCCAGCGGTCGGGCTGGGGGATGTCGCCGGCTCCATGGGGCCGGCGTTCGCAAACGCCTTCAACATGACGGGCGCGAGGGACATCTTCCCGGCGCTCGGGAAGATTTGGGACAACCTCATGCGGCTAATCTTCATGGACTTCGGGATGTTCCAGATAATTGTCTGGGCGGGAGTGCTTTACCTCGTGGGGTGGCTCCCCGCGCAGTTGAGGGGCAGGCGGGCGCAGGCAATGTCCGCATCCGCGCTCCTGTTGGTGCCGCTTCTCTATCTTGCGATGAGCCTCGTGCTGCACTTTTCTTTCCAGCCGCAGATGGCCTTTTATGCGGTTGCTTCGGTCGCCGTGATTGTGATAATGGATTTCCTGGGCATCAGGATTTCCAAGGAGAAGGAGATACGCGCGGAGGAAAGGATGCAGAAGTTCGGGAAATTCGGGATGAAGGGCATGAGCCCCAACGACCTCAGGGAAACACTCTCGGACATAGGAGGATACGAGGACGTGAAGAAGGAACTGCGCGATTCGATAATGATTCCCCTGCAGGAGAAGGAATTGGCGGAGGCGTACAACATAAAGCCGCCTTCCGGCATATTGCTTTTCGGGCCGCCCGGAACCGGAAAGACGATGCTGATGAGGGCGCTCGCGAAGGAGCTGGGCTTTTCCTTCACGGAAATCAAGGCCTCGGACATAATGAGCATGTGGGTGGGCGAATCCGAAAAAAATATAGTTGAGGCATTCTCGAATGCACGTAAGAACGCACCGGCGATTTTATTTTTCGATGAGATTGACGCCATCGCCAAAAAAAGATCCGAAATGAGCCATGAGGAAGTGGGGCCGCGCGTGCTCAGCGCATTCCTCCAGGAACTGGACGGTTTCCAAAAAGGAGGAAAACCTGTAATTGTGGTGGGTGCGACGAACGTCCCGAACAAGCTTGACCCGGCACTCATGCGCCCGGGAAGATTCGACAAGATAATCTACATGCATCTTCCGGACTATGATGCACGGAAGGCAATTTTCAAGGTCCATTTATCAAAAATACCCGCCACCGCACAGGATGTGAACCTGGATGTGCTTGCCAAAAAAACTGACAGGTATTCCGGGGCGGACATCAAGAACGTGGTGAGCGAGGCGCTCAACGCAGCGGCGCAACAGGCTATGGCTGATAAGAGGATTATGCCCGTGAGCATGGCGCAGTTGCTTAAGGTCCTGGAATACACGAAGCCGAGCACCACCTTCTCCCAGTTGGAGGATTATGACGAGTTCAAGGTGGACTTCGAGCGCTCCATCGCCAAGGAAACGAAGCCCGCGGAGAAGGAGGAGAAGAAACTCAAATGGAGCGACGTTGCGGACCTGGAAGATATCAAGGGCGCATTCCACGAGGCGATTGAGATTCCATTGCTCCATCCGGAGCTCATGGAGCAGTACCATGTCCGGCCGAGCCGCGGAATCCTGATGTTCGGGCCTCCCGGATGCGGGAAGACGCTAGTGGTGAAAGCGGCGGCCGGGGAGATGGACATCACGTTCCTCACAGTAAGCGGGGCGCAATTGATGAAGCAGGGCTACGGCCACGCGGTGAACGTGATAAAGGAGACTTTCAACCGTGCGAGGGAGAATCCCCCAGCGGTAATTTTTGTGGACGAGATTGAGACGATTGCGCCTTCCAGGGAATCCGGCAGGGCGGACATAGTCGGGCAGTTTTTGACGGAGATGGACGGGCTGAAGGAGCTGAAGGGCGTGGTGGTGGTCGGGGCGACCAACAGGCCGGACCTCCTAGACACGGCAATACTGCGGCCCGGGAGATTCGACAAGATATTCTATGTGCATCCCCCGGACGCGAAGGGGAGGGAGCAGCTTTTCCAGATCCATATGGGTGATTTTGCGAAGGGGCTTGACCTTGCGAAACTGGCGAGGTTCTCCGAAGGATTCTCCGGCGCGGACATCGCATCCGTTGCGCAGGAGGTGAAGATGTTCATGGTGAGGGAGAGGATTGCGGGAAGGGA
>CAIXOA010000072.1 GCA_903920925.1 uncultured Microcaldota archaeon
CTGCATGTTGGGGTCTATCACGAGCCCCGCCGTGTTGAACGGGTCGCCGAACATCCGGAAAACAGGCAGATTGAACGCGCCCGGCTCGGTCTTGTCCATGAGGAAGCACATCACCGGCTCCGCCCCCCTCTCTTCGAATTCCATCTCCGCGCATCCCGGCCCGAGGCCCTTCACGTTTCCGGAGAACGCATCCGAGAGCATGTCCTGCCCCGCGCCGTAGAGCTTGAGGGACTTCGCCTTCTTCGTCCCCTCCATGAAGACGTCCCAGGCGAGGGAGTGCACCTCCTTGTTGTCTATCCCCTTGCCGCTGGTCATTATCAAATCGAGGTCGTCGCCGCAGTTCGCCACATAATAGTCTATTATCTTTCCGCCCTTCTTCGCCTTCCCGAGCATTTCCCGCGCAATCTCCATTATCGCCGGGTGGCACAGCTGGTGGCCGCAATAGCTCCCCACGTCCGCCTTGATTATGCTTATCGTCGTTTTCATAGCATCACTTCGCTTCAGGATTCCTTGGGTTCCGATTCCACGGGCACGCTCAGGACCTGCTCGCCCCTGCTCTTGTCCCTGTAGACCGTCACGCCCTTGCACCCGAGCTTCCACGCGAGCAGGTATGCGTTCTCCACATCCTCCACCGAGGAGGCGGAGGGCATGTTTATCGTCTTGCTGACCGCCAAATCGGTGTGCTTCTGGAATGCCGCCTGCATCTTTATGTGATCCTCAGTAGATATATCATATGCAACAACAAATATATCCTTTATGTCCTTGGGGATTTCCTCTATCTCCTTCAGGCTCCCTTTCGTGATGACTTTTTTCATGGTCTCCGCGCTGTAAAGGCCCCTCACCTTCAGCACGTGCTCGAACACGTCGTCCGAATAGAAAAGCTTGGTCCCGTCCATCACGTTCTTTATGTACGCGAGCGCGAACGTCGGCTCAATCCCGCTGGAGGTCTCCGCAATCATGGAGATTGTTCCCGTCGGGGCAATCGAGGTCACGGTGGCGTTCCTCATCGCATCGTATTTTTCCACCCATGTGCTTTCCGCGAACCCCGGGAACGAACCCCTCGCCCTCCCGAGCTCGTGGCTCATCTTCCTCGCCTCGTCCGTGATGAACTTCATTATGGTCTCTCCCACCTCGAACCCCTGCGGGCTGTCATATTTTACTCCCATCTTGAACAGCATCCTTGAGAAGCCCATGACTCCGAGCCCCACGCGCCTGTGCCTCAGGCTCATGTCCCTTATCTGCGGGAGCGGGTAGTTGTTCAGCTCAACGACGTTGTCCAGGAATTGTATCGCGAGGCGCACAACGTACCTCAGCCTGTCCCATTTGATTTTTTTCTTCCATTCGCCCTTGCTCCAGTCCAGTTCCACGAACTTGGAAAGGTTTATGCTCCCCAAATTGCACGATTCGTAATCCGGCATAGGGACCTCGCCGCATGGGTTCGTCGCCACAATCGGGTATTTCGGCGTCGGGTTCGCCTTGTTTATGGTGTCCATGAAAAGCACGCCGGGCTCCGCGGACTTCCACGCGCTGTACGCGATGAGCTTGAACAATCCCCTCGCGTTTATCCTTCTCATCGGCTCCCGCGTGCGCGGGTTGAGCAGAGCATACTCGTCGTCCTTCTCCACCGCCTTCATGAACGCGTCGTCCACGCCCACGCTGATGTTGAAGTTTTCCAATACCCCCGGCGTCTGCTTCACGCCTATGAAATCCTCAATGTCC
>CAIXOA010000073.1 GCA_903920925.1 uncultured Microcaldota archaeon
ACCGCGACCGCGCTTTCCGATGCGGCGATGGGGGAAGAGGTCAAGGTCAAGCTCGGCAGGGGAAGCGAGGCGGTCGGGATGGTGGAATCCTACGAGGGGCTCCTCTCCCCGCCGAAGATAAGGCTCGTTTACGAAGTGAAAGAATGAACTTCTACATCACGGACAGGGAGGCGAAGGAAATCGCCATTTCGGTATTCGCGATAGCAATCGCGTTCACAATAGCGAATTTCGGGCTCGGCATATTCGCCGCCCCGCAGCAAGCGGTCGCGCTGGTCGCCCTTTCCCTCGCGACCATAGGCATAGGGTTCATCTTCCACGAGCTCGCGCATAAGGTGGTCGCGAACTTCTTCGGGGCGGCGGCGGAGTTCAGGATGTGGACGCAGGGCCTGATGCTGATGTTCCTGGTTTCAATAATGGGGATGCTTTTCGCCGCGCCGGGCGCAGTATACATCTATTCGCCGTACATCACGAAGAGGCAGAACGGGCTCATCTCGCTTGCAGGGCCGGCCACAAACCTCGCGCTCACCGGCATTTTCCT
Organism: uncultured Microcaldota archaeon; assembly: GCA_903920925.1. Lineage (GTDB taxonomy): Archaea > Micrarchaeota > Micrarchaeia > Anstonellales > Bilamarchaeaceae > CAIXOA01. Next base: position 539 of record CAIXOA010000073.1, read on the forward strand.
CGCCCTTTATCTCATCCGCCCGCTTCCCATACAAACCGGGGAGGGGCCGATGGACGCCTGGCTTTTCGGCGCGATGATAAACACCATCCTGGGATTCTTCAACATGCTGCCGATGTTCCCGCTGGACGGAAGCAAGATAATGAGGTGGAACTTCTTCATCTGGATATTCTTCATGGCTGTTTTCTTCGGAATCGGATTCCTTCTGCTGGGCCCGGGCGTGCTGATGGGCTGGGGATTGCTGCTGGCGCTCGCACTCATCTTCTCCGCGGCATTGTTCGGTCGATAGCATGCGCGGCGCGGAAGCAATCTTATCTTTCGTAAATTTCCTCGGGAAGAGGATGGTCCTCAAGCACAGGAGGGAGAAAGCCTACCGCGTACCAGAGCTCGACCTGAAGATAAGGAGTGAACGCACGAGAAGGGAGGCGCGCCTCCTGCACAAGGCGAAGCTCGCGGGAGTTTCCGCCCCCACGGTTTATGCGGTTGATGAATATTCCATTACGATGACTTATCTGCGCGGCAAAAAGCTGGGAGAGAACGCGAAAGAGCTGAAACAAGCGGGCAAGCTTCTTGCGTCCCTGCACAATGCGGGCATCATCCACGGCGATTTCACCCCCTACAATATTATAGTAAACAAGGAAGGGCTGCACGTTATTGATTTCGGATTGGGATTCTTCTCCCCAAGGATAGAAGACAGGGCGGACGACCTGATTACGATGCTGAGGGCGATAGAAGGGAAAGAGGCATTCCTCTCCGGCTACCGCGCATGCAGGGATTATGATGCGGTTCTGCGCAGGAAGGCGGAAATAGAAAAGCGCGCAAGATACCAGTAGCCGGATGCCGTTTGCCGCCTGCCGCAATAAGTATTTAAACAACTTCTTCGTATTCTTATTGATGGGCTAGGCGGGGGCCAGGGGTCCCCATACCGCAAATCCCCTTTAGGCGGGCCGAACGCCCGGGGCGTGATTCGCCCGTCTTGCGTCTTTCATCTAAGGCGTCGAAGCCCTCCCTTCTGGGACAGGGGCTTTGTGCGAACCGGGTCAGGCCGGAAGGAGCAGCCCTAAGCGCAAAATCCCGTGCTCAGGAGCAAGGGGGTGGAGCTGACGGTGGAAGCTCCGCAGTGCGGACGCTTTGCAAGCCGGGAAGCCCATCACTCTTATTAAATCATCTTTTCATCTCTAATTATGGACGCCAAGCTCAATGCCTGCATGGGCGCGATGAAATACCTGAAGGACGGGATGGTGCTCGGCCTCGGGACCGGCTCTACCGTTTTCCATTTCATCAATCTGGTCGGCGAGGAGATGAAAAAAGGCAAGAAGTTCGTCTGCGTGGCCACCTCCTTCGATACGGAAATGCTGGCTAAGAAGAACGGAATCCCCATAGTCTCGCTGGACCAGGTCTCAAAAATAGACCTGGCGGTGGACGGCGCGGATATGGTCGCGAAGGATTACGTCCTGAAGGGCGGAGGGGGCGCGCTCGCAAGGGAAAAGGTTGTGGACTATTTCGCGGAGAAATTCCTCGTGGTGATAGACGAGGGCAAGCTGAAGGCCAAGTCCTACCCCGTAGTCGTAGAGTGCCTCCCGTTCGCATACGCGGCGGTGATAAAGAACCTTGAGGGCATGGGCGCGAGGCCGAAGCTCCGCACAGGGGGCGGAAAGGTCGGGCCGGTGGTTTCGGACAACGGGAATTTCCTCCTGGACTGCGACATGAAAATCACGAATGCGAAGAAGATGGAGCAGGACATAAACTCCATCCCGGGGGTAGTGGAGAACGGGATATTCACCAAATTCTCTAAGGTAATCGTTGGGACGGAAACCGGCTCAAGGGAACTTTAGCGCCTCCTTTTCGCGTCCTTCACGCAGAACTGCATCAGCACAACGGAAATTCCGGCGATTCCTGCAGAAATAAGGAAGGGTGCGTGCACCCCGAGCCACTGCACGTTCCACAGCAGCCCTGCGATTATGTTCGCCGGGAGGAGAAGCACGCCCGTAACCCCCTGGTAGGCCCCGATGGCGCTCGCATACCTGTGGCCCGGGACCACCTCCACCAGGTATACGCGGGGCGTGGTCTCCGTTATTGCGATGAAAAACCCGAGCAGCGCGAAACCCACGAATGCGGTGAGCGTGCTGTGGCTGAATGCGAAAACCAGGACCGATGCCGCGAACATGCAATACGCGGTTATCATCATCCGCTTAGCCCCGACCCTGTCCGTGAGGATGCCCATGGGTATGGCC
>CAIXOA010000074.1 GCA_903920925.1 uncultured Microcaldota archaeon
GCATAGGCATGTTTCCGATAAAGACCCCGAAGAACCTGCCCGCATCCACCGAAGTCTCCTTCGTTCTCGATGTGCAGGGACCCAAGGCGGTTTTTGCCGAGGATTTGAAGAGCAGCGACTCCGGCATAGTCGTCGCCGAGCCCCGCATCCCGCTGGTCACCCTCATAGAGGGCCAGTCCGTGCGCTTGGAGGGAAAGGCAATTCTCGGCACAGGGAGGAAGCACGCAAAATTCCAGGCCGGCCTAGCCTCCTACGAACAGAAGGAGGATGGCACGCTTCTGATGAAAGTGGAAAGCTTCTTCAACATGGGCCCCAAGGACCTGCTCATCCGCAGCTGCAAGATTTTGGAGGGCGACCTCGAGGAGCTCTCTGACGAGCTCGGCGCCCTTTCCGGAAAGAAAAAGAAGGCAAAGAAGGCGAAGAAGGAAGAAGCCGAAGCCCCTGCGGAGGAGAAAAAGCCTAAGAAGCCCAGGGCCAAGAAAGCCAAGAAGGAAGAAAAGAAGGAAGAGAAAAAGGAAGAATGATGGCTTCTGAGTTTTCTTCCGAAGTGCAAAAGCAGCTCCTCAACAAGCAATACGGATTAGCCGGAAGGCACTCCGCAGTGCAGATCTGCTCCTGGACAAGGAAATCTCTCCGTGGAAAAGGCTCTTGTTACAAGCAAAAATTCTATGGCGTAGAAACCTACAAATGCTGCCAGATGAGCCCCTCGGCCGCCTGGTGCCAGCAATCCTGCATTTTTTGTTGGCGCCCGATGGAATGGATGCAGAGGAAGTTCTCGCCGGGGGAAAAAATGGATTCCCCCGAGGGGATAATAGATGCCTGCGTAAAATCCCGCAAAAAGCTCCTCTCCGGGATTGGAGGCGCCCATGATGTGGACCGCCCCCTTTTCAACAAATCCTTTTCCGAATTCTCCTCCCACTGGGCAATTTCCCTCTCCGGCGAGCCAACCCTCTACCCCAAGCTCCCCGAACTCGTCCGCGCACTCCGGTCCCATAAGGAAGTGAAAACCATCTTCGTCGTCTCCAACGGGCAGGAGCCCTCCACAATTAAGAAATTGAAGGGCGCGGGCCTCACTAATCTCTACATCTCCGTGGATGCGCCCACCCCTACCCTTTTCAAGAAAATAAACCGCTCCATATACCCAAATGGATGGAGCCGCCTCAAGCGCTCCCTTTCCCTTTTGAAGGATATGGGCTGCAATACAGTAATCCGCTTCACTTTGATTAAAGGATTGAATGATTCCCCCGAACTCCTCAAAAAATACGCAAAGCTCTTCTTCTCCGCCTCGCCGACTTATATCGAAGTAAAAGCTTACATGTTCCTGGGTTACTCCCGCCTCCGCCTGAAGGAAGAAAATATGCCTTCACACGAATACGTGAAGGAATTTTCTCAAGCACTTCTCAAGCTCCTTCCTTCCTACAAATACAAGGATGAGTGCGCGGATTCAAGGATAGTTTTGCTGAAGAGAAAATAGAAAAAAGTCCTACTCATACCTCAGCGCCTCCACCGGCGAGATGGATGCAGCATTCCTCGCCGGAATCACCCCCGCCACAATTCCCACCACGGATGAGAAGAGTACCCCCAGCCCTACAAGCTCCGGGGTAATCGCGGTGGAAAGCCCGAACGTTCCGAGCAGGCTGGCCCCGAAGAAGCTCAGCACAACCCCCACAACCCCTCCCACGAAGCCCAAAATGACC
>CAIXOA010000075.1 GCA_903920925.1 uncultured Microcaldota archaeon
GCTTTTAAACTTCCCATCCGGCTTCAGCATCATCACATAACTCTTTTAATAACAATCAAGCCTACTTATCATTATGGTCCGGGAAAGGGCGCTGGGGGCGGATGCGGCAAATCTGATGCGGCAGCCCCCCGCCATCAGAATAACAGCATTCTTAAACACTTCTAATCACATATCATTATGGCAAAGCTCGTGAACCCGGACAATCCCCGGGAGAAATACGAACCTCCCCTATGCAGGTTCGCCTCAATGCTTCCATTAGAGGCGGATGCGATCAGGAAGAGAGGCCTGCCCGTCCTCCCGCCATACACCATTGACCAGACGCCGCGCTACTCCTGCCCAAAACCCGCCAAAAAGAACGGGCTTGCGCTGTTCTACGCGGATGTTCAGGATTATGAGTCCACAAATGCGAATGGTGACAAATGCGCCAAAAAAGGCCTTGTGCTTACTGCGGCGGAGGGGCTTAACCTGAGCATCGAGCAATCCGGCTTCTCGGCCAGGGTTTTTTGTGCGGATGAAGCCGGGGTGAGGGAGATTCCCCTGGATGAAAAGCATCTTGTCCGCATTCCGCCGGAATTGGCCATGGGGATGCTGGAGTGCCTCCCTTGGGATAGCGAGGTTGATGTCTATTTTGTGGGGCCCGGAACGGAATTGATAAGGCTCGCCACCCCCAAGGATATCGAGGGGCACTACAGGTACTCCAACGCGATGTTCATGCTTGGCAGGTCCGATCTGTTTCCGCCGGGGGAAATCAAGTCCATAATAATCACTTACGGCTAGAACTCCTTAAACATACCCTTTAAAACAGATTTAAACACAATTAATTTAGTAAGAACAGGAAACCCCTTGCTTTATGCAATCGGCTTTCGACTCCTTCGCGCAAGCAACGGGTTAAAGAATTGTCGAGGTTTTAGCTAAGCAGTTTCCCAAAAAGTGATATGATGAAATTCGAAGAATTGAAGCTTTCGGCGAAAACCCTCAAATCCATACGTGATTTGGGGTATGAGGAGCCAACGGAGGTTCAGGTGAAATCCATCCCCAAAATAATCGCCGGGGAAAATATCGTCGTGCGCAGCCAGACCGGGACCGGAAAAACCGCCGCGTTCGGAATAGGGTTGATTGAGAGGATTGCCGCCGGAACCACCAAGAAGGCGCTCGTTCTCGTGCCCACGCGCGAGCTTGCGATACAGGTGTGCGAGGAATTGCGCACGCTCGGCCTCTACCATGCGCTGAACGTCCGCGCCGCATACGGCGGGCAGAAGATGATGTTCCAGATAAGGGACCTCCAGAAGAGTTATGACATTCTTGTTGCGACGCCCGGAAGGCTCGTTGATTTGTGCAACCGCGGCACCGTTTATCTCTCCAAATTCAACGCCGTGGTTTTGGACGAGGCGGACCACATGCTCGACATAGGCTTCCGGAAGGAGGTCTTCGGCATACTCAGTCAACTGCCCAGGGAGAGGCTCACTTTGCTCTTTTCCGCAACCGTGGACGCGGAAGTGAGGCAGATTGCATCCAAATACGTCCCGAATTCCGAACTCATTGAAGTGGGCGAGATGAGGACCGTTTCCAGCATAAAGGAAGAGAGGATAGAAGTCCCGCATGCGGAAAAGGTCCCCAAATTGGTGGAGATACTCAGTGCGCACAAGGGCTCCAAGGCCCTTGTTTTCGCACGCACCAAAAGGGGAGTCATCCGTTTGAGGAGAAGGCTGGAGGATGCCGGCTTCCGGGACGTGGGAATGCTCCAGGGGGACATGGAACAGCCGAAAAGGACGCGCATGATTGCGAGGTTCAAGTCAAATGAAATGTCCATTCTTGTAGCTACCAACGTCGCTTCCCGCGGCCTCCACATAGAGGATGTGGGGCTTATCGTGAATTACGATGAGGCGGAAGACAAGGAAACCCATTTGCACAGGTCGGGCAGGACCGGGCGCATGGGAGCCGAAGGCAATGCATATTCTTTCTGCGCGGCGGATGAACGCAGCTCCCTTCGGGATATCGAGCGGCTCACGAGGGTGAAAATAGAGGTCATGGAGCACCAGTATCATTCTGAACA
>CAIXOA010000076.1 GCA_903920925.1 uncultured Microcaldota archaeon
CATAGCCCAAGGAGCGGTTTCTTATTATTATATCCAAAGCAACGCCTATGCGTTGAATCTCCCAATCGCCCGCTTGGACAGTTTGCCGTTCGTTAAGAGTTTGCATATTTTGGACAAGTCGATTTTGGAACATGTAGGAATAGTCTGTCCTAGCGCTTTCTGCACTTAATGGAATGGGCTGCTCCGCAGTTGTATCTATTGCATATATCCGCCCTTCGGGTGCCGGAAGAGGGCCTCCCGCTGCAGCTTGATCATAGCCAGAAGTCCTAGCGGACGTGGTTGCCTGCGCCACCCTAGTTTCTGAAGGTCTCTGCGTAGAAGAAGCCGTTGCAGAAGCGACCCTCGCCTCCGGGCTCTGCACTATTTCAATTCTAGGGCGCGGAGTGGTGTCCTGCGCCCTTGCAGCGGGTGCGCAGCCGGGCGAGCCACTTAAGCCGCCCATTACTGTGACAACAGCTAGAGCCGCATTGCGCAGGGGGTGCTTTCTCTTCGGCTTGGCTTCTTCTGGAACGTGTGATTCTCTGTGAGGATGCTTCATTCCGGTTTTGGTCTTTTCAGATGACATACGCTCACCTAGGATATGCCTATGCTGAAATTAATAAGGCTTTCTGCTTGGCTCAAAGAAGCGAGAGAAACTCCTCTTCCAGCGGATGGAGCTTTGCGGGTATGCAAAAACAGAAAGGGGGCTTGCCCAGGTTCTTGGTTTTTAGCTGCTCCCTGGTCCCGTAAGCAATCTTCTCATCCGGATGCCCCACCCTGCTCAAAACGACCAATTTGTCGAAAACCCTCTTTCCGTATTTCTTCTCCATTTTTTCCAATTGCTCCAGGGCGGTTTTGGCATCCATAGGCCCGAGCTCCGGGTCCAAATCCAGCAAAAGGAGGGTGTGCATGTCCCCGAAAAGGTTCTGTTCGATTAGCTGGAGCGGTGAAACGGGCTCGTAGTTCTTCCTCCAGTAGGCGAGCGTGACGGTCTTTCCGAACCTGTAGGGCTGTAGGCCGGATTTGCCCAATGCGGCGGAGAGGATGGAGGAGTTGTGGATTATTCGGACGGGAACTTTTGCCCTCTTTGCATCTATGAGAAGGGAGATGTGGGTTGTAGCTGCGAGCGGGTCTCCCACGACCAAAAGAACTACGTTGCTGCCCTTTGCGCGCCCCACCAAAAAAGTGCTTTCCACTTTTTCCCGGGAGAGGCGAACCGTCTTTTTTCCGATTGCATTCTCCAGCTTGGAGATTTCCTTTTCCTCTATCGGCATGGTGTAGGATTCCAGGTAGAGCTCGTCGCATTCCCTGGCCGCCGCTAATCCTTCCAGCGTTATGTCGTATGCGATTCCCAGCCCAACAAGAGAGAGCATTCAGGTCCCCGCAACCATGCGCAGAAGGTCGCGCAACCCCGGCGCGAGCCCGATAATTATGAATACCAGGAGGATGTAGCGCTTCTCGTCATCGGAAAGTTTTTCCTTCCCGACAAAATAGGCGGCGGCGAAAGCGATTGCGACTTTTATGAAGTAAAAGAGGATGTAGGAGTCCATGAACTCCCCCACCGCGCGGGAGATGACGTGCTGCTCAAAATACTGGATGCCGGTGAGCGGGGAGAAGACGTCTATTATGTAGAAGGTTGCCGCGCCGTCCAACGCCTGGGCGCCGACCACGAGGGCGCTGGGAAGGCGGCAGGAATCCGCAGATTTCTGCCGGTTATCTCCGCGGAGATATGGACTGCGGAAATAGTAATATGCGATTGCGAACGGGATTGCGGCCATGAGGAGAACCGGGACTGCGTGCGTCCAATACTGGAGGAAGGGGAGAAGAAGCAGTAGGTGGAAGGCGAAGAGGGCGAGCCCGATGTATTTCAGGTATTGCATCTTCTGGAAATGATGGAGGATTGCGATGCAGAAGAGGAGAATGGCCGCGACCACCAGGTAAATCCCCGGAGTGACGGTGATGAATCCGTATTGGTAGAAGCCGGAATCCAGAACGAGCTTGTGCAACGGCGTAACGGCGGTGAGGGTGCCGGCGTCAACCGCGTCCGTGACCACGCGGGCTGTGGAGCCGAAAAGGACGAATGTGAG
>CAIXOA010000077.1 GCA_903920925.1 uncultured Microcaldota archaeon
CTGGAAACAAGGATATGGACTGGGATGCGGGGACCGAAAGAATTTAAATGCGTAAAGAAGCTGGTTTGGGCAAGGCAGATAAGCATGGATTTGCACAAGGCGATTGCTCTAGTTCTTCTCATAACCGCCCTGCTGCCTCTCTCATTCGCAGGCGCCTGCTATTCCAAGCTGGACTCGGACGCGCAGGGCCTGCGGGCCGCGGAGGCAGATTACATATCAGACAGCGGGGCGTATACGTGCAATGCCGCCGCCATGGGATGGAGCCCGGCAAACACCAACCTGGCCGAGTGGACTTGCAACTATGCGACGGGTTCCGCTTTCAACTGGACATACAGCAACGGGACCTCCAGCGCGGATGTGACCGAGGCGAGAAGGGAGGTGATCGCGGAAGAATGCCCGGTCAACCCGATGTCGCCCGGGTGCACAAGCTTTGCCGCGCAGGTAAGGAGCATGCAGACCGCAGAAGACTCATATTTCACGGATTGGGAGGCTTATTCTTGCAACATAACTTCCTACTGGATGGACCCCCTGCCGGACGGATGGGTGTGCGACTCCGCGGACGGCGCCGGATACGGCTGGACCTTCACCTCGCAGCTCGGGGAGGCCTTCTCCGTTGACGAAACTACGAGTGTGGACTGCTCCCAGGATTTGTATTGCAACACGACCGGGTTTGGCGGGGCGACCACGAACGTTTCCGCCATAGTAAGGACCAGGAATTTCAGCGGGCTCACGATTGAGAAAGTGGTTTTGGGAAAAATATACTGGCCAGGGCCGGTGAACGTTTCAGGCTTCGACCTTGCGGATTATGTGACCATCGGGAGCAATTTCGTTGGAGTCAACACCGCGGCGATGCCGAACCTGGACAGGCCCGCGAATGTCAGCATTTACAATCTTGCCTATGTGGCGAGGCCGGTGCTGTACCGGAACGGGGCCGTGTGCCCGGAGGGGGCCTGCACGTTCCTGGGATATTCTGGGGGCACGTACACCTTCCAGGTGACGGGTTTCTCAAATTATACGGCGGGGCCAAACGCCGCGCTGGAGATATTCGATGACAATGATGCGCTGGGGGGGAACAAGAACAAGGCGGCGGGAGACAACGTATATTTCTATGCGAATTATTCGAACATCACTTCGGGGGCGCCGATAACCGATGCGATAGGCGGCTGCGGCATAAGCTTTTCCGAGGCCCCTGCCGGGCCGTTTGCGATGGCTTACAACAGCTCCTCCGGGCTCTGGGAATACAACCGAACCTTTGCAAGCGACCCGCTGGGCTGGAGCGTAAACTGCAGCGGCACGGGCTATGAGCCGCTCGGCACCAGCGATTTTTTCTCTTCCTTCACATCCGGCATGATTGAACTGTATGGGGCGAATGTGACCGTGGGCAGCACCGGAAGGTACTTCTCCCCCATCGGGGCGGGGAACATAACCACCGAGGGGGGGAATGTTACGGGAGCCGACCTCTCCGCGAACGAATCCACGGACAGGTGGGCGGGATTCTACGGAAACATAACCGGGGCAATTGTGCTGGCGCAGAGCGCGGACACGCAGATGGTGTACATGTGGCCCTGGAACTCATCGGACGGGGGGGCGGTTTGCGCATCCACAGCAAATTCAATGGGCATCATAAACGTTTCGGGGGCAGGCGGGGGCGACATAGATTCCGCCTGGAGCTTCCCCTCATCCGCCACCGACTCCGGGGCGAACACCTTCAACAATACGAACTGCTCGGTTAGGTTCGGGCCAACAACGATATCCGGGGCAAATTATGCTGACACCGGGTATGCGGGCGGATTTGTTACGTGCGCGTACAAGACAGTTTCCAGCCCGGCAAAGAACCAGATGCTCTTCTGCGCGAACATCACCTACAACGGCCAGCTTTTCAACAACGAGACCGGGGATTACGAGATGATGGTGCCGACCGCATACGGGGCGGGAGTCTACGAAACGTATTATTTCTATCTCAACCTGGATTAGATAACGGGCTGGAAACCCGGTACGGGAAACTAAAATGCAGGGGAGGGGATTTGAACCCCCGAACCCACTAAGAGACGGGCTCCTGAAGCCCGCGCCGTTGGCCACTTGGCTACCCCTGCGCAGAACAATAGATGGGGGGAAGAAATTAAAAAGAAATACAGAAGGCTACTCTTGCTCGCGGTCCATGAGCTCAAGGGCTTTCCTCACGCTCATCCCTTCCCTTATGCCAAGATCCTCGGCCCAGCTCGTCGCGCACTTCACCTTTGCCGAAAGCAGGTCGTTGACGTTCTTGACCCCGGAGACGAATGCGGCGACGTCGCCGACCTTCTCCGCGGTCTCCTTGTTCACATAGCTGCATGCGATGTAGCCCTTGCGGGCCTTCACGACAATCATGGGGAGGTTGCCAAGAGTTTGCTGGAAAGATTGATACTTCCTTCCGCAAAACTCCAAGTCCTGCATCTCAAAACCTCTCTCTCCTCCGTGCAGCCTGCTCCTTCTTCCTTTCGAAGATTTTCCGGTGCTTTGCACAACTTATGCAGTAATATACGGTCCTGTCGGTGAACGTTGTTATGTTGTCTTCCCCGCGCAGGTCGGTGCTGAACGCACTCCTCTTGCTGTATTCCACGGCCTTGCTGCGGGGGACCGCTCTTCCACACGATTCGCAATAAAGAAGCCTTTCACTTCCCCTTCTTCCGCCCATCGCAATTACCTCCTAGCCAGCTCATCCACGGTCCCGAGCCTTGTCCCGTGGAACGTATGACTATTACTCATAACGCTTTAAATTCGTTCCGTATGGAAGGGCGCCCGCCGTCGATGAAAAAATGGCGCGTCATGTGCGCGCTATTTCACGCACCATCCCAAGCCTTATCCCGCCAAGCGAATAGACGGAAGCCTTGTCCCAGCTGAAAAGCCCGTTGCGGAAGACGGGGCCCAGCCCGCCCATTTTCCCTATGTCGTTGCCGAGCAGCGGGTTGAAGGATGGCATGAGTAGGAGCTGCGCACCGGCGTTGGATTTGCGGTATTTTTTCCTTATGTTTGTTTTGAGCGGCGGGCAGAAAAGCCAGACAGGATGCGGCTCCTTTTTCCCTCCCTCAAAAAAAGTCAGCTGCGGGTGGTTGTGGCCCATGAGGATGGTCTTGCATTGCATGAGTTCGGGCGCGGGCCAGGCGTGGCCGTGGAACATCCCGATTCCGTGCAGCACGAAACCTCCGGGCCCGACAATCCCGAAGCCCGGGATGCGCTCGATGTTCCCGTCGTGGTTGCCCTTGCACACGGTGACTTGCGCATGCGGAAGGATGTAATCGAAATAGCTGTGCACCTCGCCCTCCATGGCGACAACGTTTTCCTTTATGTCACCAAGGATGACGAGCTTCCTGCATCTTGTTTCGCGGAGAAGCAGGAGGGTCTTGTCAATCAGGTAATCGGTGAAGTCGCCTATGCGGATGCCCCTGTGGAAAAGCTCGCGCTCCATCCCAAGGTGCAGGTCTGCGATAATTAGCGAATCCCCAACAACCGCGGCTTCCGCGCCCGAAACGAACCTCATTTCACTTTGAGCGCGTATCTTCCCACCGAGTTTACCTGCGCTACCTTCGCAATCTCGGATTTCTCCGCGTCAAGCACAATGAGCAGGCCCGAGAAGCGGTCGGTGAGCTCTGCGGAGCCGCATTTCGGGCACTTGTCCGAGCCCTCGACTACGAACTTGCAGTCCCTGCAGACCTTCATTTTTGCTCACCCTTCTTCTCTTCCTTGGGCGCTTTCGCTTCCTTGGC
>CAIXOA010000078.1 GCA_903920925.1 uncultured Microcaldota archaeon
CCGCGCCCAGCTCATTCTGTATCCTTATCCCGCCGTGCGCCGTATAATTTGCGGTGAGTATGCAGAAGCACAGTTCGGAAAACCATCTCTCCTCCCCGCCCTTTCCCGCCTCCCGGAATTCTTCCAGCCGTTTCTCTACCGTTTCCCGCACAGGGTCGTTCCTCACTTTCTTCAGTCCCTCAAGCAGTTCTTTTCCCACGGTTCGTTTTTCGTACCGTACCATTTATGAATATTGTCCGCTTAGCGGAAGCAGTGGTTTTATGGCAAAAACAAAATTGATAGAATTGCTTAACCAGGCATTGGAGCTGGAGCATCAGGCAGAGGCGCAGTATTTGAGCCACGCGACCCTGCTCGTGGGCGAGACCGCGGACACAATTGCCGCAAGGCTCACGGAAATAGCGGGCGATGAGCACAAGCATGCGGGGATGTTCAGGGACTGCCTCGAAATCCTGGATGCCGCGCCGTCAATCAAGATGCACGAAGGGCATCCCGCGGCAGGCACCAAGCAAATCCTTAAGACAAACCTGAAGGATGAGCGGGACGCGGTGGATTTCTACCGCACCATCATCGCGGAAATCCAGGGCAGCAAGGCGGAGCTCAAATACGAATACGAGTTCATCGAGCACCAGGTCAGGCACGTCATAATGGACGAGGAGGAGCACGCGCTTGAGATAAGGACGCTGCTTGGCGAATAAGCTCCTTTCTTTTTCTATTCTCTTTTCCTACTCCCCCAGCACCTTCTCTACCTCCTTCAGCACCGGCGCAATCTCCTTCTCATTGTATGAATAGGTGACGTGCACGAGCTGCCTGTCCATGTGCAGCAGCCCCTCCAGGTTCATCGGAGTCCCGCTCACCACGTAATCCACCTTCAGCTTTTTGATGGTCTCCGCGAGTTCAGCCATCTGCCTGTCCGAATACCCCATTGCCGGAAGAACATTCTTGCAGTGCGGATATTTTGCATAAGTCTCCTTTATGGAGCCCACCGCAAATTTGTAGGGGGAAACTATTTTCGCCCCCGCCCTCTTCGCGGCGATCCATCCTGCCCCATAGGGCATCCCCCCGTGCGTAACAGTGGGCCCGTCCTCTATCACGACCACCTTCTTTCCCCTCACCTTCCCATCAATCTTCGGGATGATGTCCGCCATCACTATCTTCGCCTTCGGATTCACCTTCTTCGCGTTCTCCTCCACCAGTTTCGCGCCTTTCTTATTCTGCGAATATTTGCTTATCACTATTATGTCCGCCATCCGGAAATTCACTTCCCCCGGGTAATACATCAATTCGTTCCCGGGGCGCAGCGCATCCGCCACCACCACGAGCAAATCCGGCTTGTAAAAGGAGAAATCATTGTTCCCGCCGTCCCAAAGGATGTAGGGATGCTCCTGTTCCGCCCTCCGCAGTATCTTCTCGTAATCCACCCCCGCCCAGACAATCGCGCCGTTTGCTATATGCCCTTCATACTCTTCCCTCTCCTCTATTGTGCACTTCGCCTTGTCCAGATCCTCCATCCTCTCAAATCTCTGCACCTCCTGCTTCACCAATTCCCCGTACGGCATCGGGTGCCTTATTATCGCCAATTTCCGCTTGTATTTTTTGGAAAGCATTTTCGAAAGCGGGCTCTTCCCCGCCCCGGTGCGCGTGGCGCAAACCGCCACCACTTTTTTCGTGCTCTTCACCATTGTTTCGTTCGGCCCAAGCAATACATAGCTCGCCCCGGCAGCCATCGACCTGCATGCAAGGTGCATCACCTGCTCGTGCGAAACATCGGAGTATGCAAAGGCGCACTCGTCCACCCCCTTGCTTTTGACCAGCTCTTCAAGCCTGTCTTCGGAATATATGGGAATCCCATTCGGGTAAAGCACCCCGGCAATCTGCGGGGGATAAATCCTCTCCTGTATCCCCGGAATCTGTGCCGCGGTGAAGCCAACCACCTCGTAGTTGGGATTGCTCCTGTAAAACACGTTGAAATTGTGGAAATCCCTGCCCGCCGCCCCGATAATCAGAACCTTTCTTTTCATGCGCCCTATAACAGAAACAAGGTATAAAAATGCTGGCTAGCCGTTTTTTCCTTTATCCGGATCCCCTCTTTCCCCGCTTCGCCCTCTCCGCTTCCTGCTCTGCCCTCAGTTCCCCGGGAAGCTTGTCCACTCTCCTTCTCGCCCTTAGCCTTTCGAGCGTCCTCGCGAGCTCGGCTCCCCGCCCCCCCTCATCCAGGGAAAGAGGAGTAACCTCCTTCACATCATCAATTCCGTTGAACAACTTACTCCTTCCCGGAGGCGCGGAAATCCTCGCCACTTCCGTTTTTGGCCCCCCCGCGCCCACGAATCTCCTCAGTATGTCCTCAGTCCCCTGCTCCTTCTGCATCGGACTCAGGTACCTATCTATAGTTTCCGATATCCTCCTTTCCTTCTCATCCTTCCCCCGGTCGAGCAAGGGAAGAAGCTTCATGAGGACCTCGTGGACCATCATGGCCTCCATTCTCATCTCTGGGTCAGGGTGCTTAGTATCCACCTTCAGCCTCTCCAGGTCCTCGGGGCGGAAATGCCATTTTGTTTCAGCCTCCCTTCCCGTCCTCAGCATCTCATACCAGTCGCCTAGGAGGAGCCTCACTGCCTTCAGCCCGAATATCTTCCTTTCCCTCTGCTGCGCGTATCCCGGGGTGCCTTCCTCCGGGAGTATCTCCACGGCCGCGTTCATCACCTTCCCCTGGCACTTGTCCCTGGGTATGGGCAACTCCTGCATAACCACCTGGTGGAACATCCAGAGGGCGTTCTCCCTCTGCACGGACTGGAGCGCCCTTTTTCCAGGCCCGGCGGTGAGAGTCCCGACAATCTTGATCATGTGGTCTTCCATGAGCCTGGCACCGCCTGCCATCGCGGAGAGGAAGCACTTCCTTGCCGCCCCAGTGAGCATCTGGCTGGTGAGCAGGCTATCGCTGTCAAGCATGAAGCCTATGAGCGAACCCAGGGCGCGCGGGTCTGAGACGAACATCCCGGTGTTCTCAAATATTTTGGCCTTCTCCGCCTCGGGCACGTTCTTGTTCTCCAGCACGGTCCTGAGCGAACTCCCCGCCATAAGCTCGAAAAGCTCGTGCGCGCGTATCGCGTTCTCGCCCTCCACGAGCTTCGCACCTACCACGGACACCTGCGCGTCCGTCATCGCTGCGCCGTGCGAATTCAGTTCCTTATAAGTTTTCAGTCCCTCTTCAAAATTATCAGCCCTGCATGCGCCTTCATCGAGCATGAACCTTACCAGCACGTCCACCCTGGCCGTATTTGCAAGGAAGAAAGAGACGTCCTGCACTATGGATTTCTTCAGGTTTTCCGGCGCATTCGGGCTGAAAAGGAATTCCGACAGCCGTTTCAGCTCCCTCCCCTCCTTAGCCCCCTCCACAAGCTCTAATATGCTCTTCGCCCTTGTCTGGACAGCGGTTTTTTCTCCGGTCTCTTCGGCTGCGCGCCTTATGGCTTCCAGGTCACCCGCATCCAGGTCGTTTCCGGCTCCTAAGTATTCCTTGAAATTTTCCATGGCGGCATTGTACAGGTCCATGTCAGTGCTTTTCCCGGAGATTATCCATTTCACAAGTGCGCCCATATGTATCTGGCTGGAGGAAAAGAACGAGTCCCTGAGCAGCATCGCCCCCTCTTCCTTGGACGTCCCTGGGTCTGAGGCCATGCCGAGTATGTCCAGCACTATCTGCGGAACCTTGTCTTCTTCCACCATTTTTACCATTCTTATTATGCCAGGAAAGCTTTTTAAGGGTTCAAAAGTGTGCATTAATGTTTTATAAACTCCTTCCCACATTATCTTATCGGATTCGCATGCAAAGAAAAGCCCTTTTGCCGCCTTACGGCGACTCCCGGGAAAGGAAAAGCCCCTGGAGGAGCAATTTTGACAATTCGCTGCTCAAATGCGTCAGCAACGCGGGCACGCGGGGCATATTGCAGCTCCGCCTGGATTCGATAGAGCGTGTGTCCCACCCAAGGGACGACATCATCCTTTCCGGAATAAATTCCATCCTCACTGAAAAAATCGCTGCACCCGGGGAGGACGCGGTCTTCGCCTTCCTGGATGCGATGTGGTCCGTTTCGCTCAGGGCGAGAGCCGAGGGCAGAAATCCGGACAAAACCGCAGAGTCGGTACTGGATTGTGCAAGCAAGCTCGGAAAGCTTGCTGAAAACCTGGGGGGCGGGAAGGCCTTTGCCTCCGTATGCTCCCCCATAGAGCACATGAAGGATTTCAGGCTCCTTTCCAAGTACATCAACTACATGGTTTCCGCATCTGGGGAGATACGGTGCGGCAAAAATCCCTCCGGCGCCATAAGCGGGGTTGGCATTCTCGTTTCCCAGGCAAAATTCGTGGCGCAGAGGGCCGAGGGGCAGACACCAGAATATATAGACAAAATGCTCATGATGCTGATAACCCAGTTGAACGAACTCGTAATGAAGCCGAACGAACCCTCTTCCATAACACCCTGATTTTTATTCCCATATTTCCAATTTATTCCGATGGAATTTAAGAAAACCCTTGCCTTCGCGCTGCTTTACGGAGCCGTGTCCGGCTCCCTTTCCATAGCGCTTCCATTATACCTCGACAGCCAGGGCTACGATTTGGCGTCCGTGGGGTACCTTTTCGGCACGGCAACCCTCCTCTCCGCGCTACTGGGCATAGCCCTCGCGGCAATGGGCGACCATTTCGGCAGGCGCCTGCTCATATCATTCTATTCCTTCTGCTACGCCGCGGGGGCGGGCATCATCACATTCATGGTCTCACCTGCGGGGTTCGTCTCCGGGAAATCCATCTCCGACTTCTCCAGCAACAACCTCTGGAACACCCTGCTCGCCCGCCTCTCGGACCTTTCCAGGAGCAAAAGCCGCGCACGCACGATTGGGATGCTCATAGCGGCCTTCGCCCTCACATATTCTCTCTCGCATTATCTGGGGGGCTATGTGATAGACCATTTCGGCTTCCCGACCCTGTTCCTGCTCGGGATACTGCTTGCCCTCGGGATGGCTGCCACCGCCCTTGCGTTCAACGATGTGGGAAAGCGCAAGCACCGCTTCCACCTCTC
>CAIXOA010000079.1 GCA_903920925.1 uncultured Microcaldota archaeon
CCTTCAACAATTCCACCCGTGTTTATTTCCGCGCAAGAAAATAAAAACCGCACGACCGCAGGTTTTATATAAATTAGACAAAAAGGATGAAAAATGGCAAGAAATAGAACCGCACTAATCCTCTTGGCCGTTGTGTCCTCTCTATTTTTTGGCTGCGTACAGCCCAATCCCCAGCCACCCCAGAACAATGCAACGAACTTCCAGGATAATGTCGGCGCAATCATCAATGCCCCCGCCTTCGCGCACTCCGCCTGGGGCATCATGATAAAGGACCTCAACACCAACGAAACCCTCTATTCAATGAATGGAGAAAAGATGTTCGCGCCGGCTTCCACCACCAAACTGTATTCATCCGCCGCGGTGCTTGATGCCTACGGCGCAGATTATGTTTTCAAAACCCCCGTTTATGCAAAGGGCAGCATCGAAAACGGAACGCTCAACGGGGACCTCATCCTCGTGGCCAGCGGGGACATCAATATGGGGGGCCGCACCAATGCAAGCGGCCAGGCAGCTTATACCGATTCAGACCATGGGGATGCCAATGCACTCGGCAACGGAATCCTGACCGACACCGACCCGCTTGCGGGATTGGATTCCCTGGCTGGGCAGGTCTACTCCTCCGGAATCCGCGGGATAAGCGGGGACGTGATAATAGACGACCGTCTTTTCGAGAGCGGCCACGGGCCCGCCTATCCCGTCGCCGATTATGTCCTCTCCCCAATCGCAATCAATGATAATGTGATAGACATAACCATCACTCCGAGTACGGAAAGCAGTCCCGCCACCCTATCCTCCAGGCCGCAGACCGCCCGCTACACCATTATCTCCGAAGCCCAGACCGTCTCCGCAGGCGCCGCCGCCTCATTGCAGGTAGTAGAATCCGAGCCAGATAAGCTCGTGGTCGAAGGAACAATACCTGCCGGCAGCCCGCCCGTCCTGCGCACCTTCTCAGTCCAGAAGCCCTCAGATTTCGCAAGGGCGCTTTTCATCGAGGCTTTGAAGAGAAAAGGCATTTCTGTCTCCGCCTCTGCGCTCTCCAAAAACAACGCCAGCGGCCTTCCCGCAGATTATTCTGGCATGGAAAAAGTAGCCCAGCTGGAATCCCTGCCAATCTCCGAGGAAATAAAAATTGCGCTCAAAACCAGCCAGAACTACCACGCCGACACGTACCCGCTGCTCCTGGCGGCGAAATACGGCCAAAAGAACTTTTACGAAGGAATGGCTATGGAGAAACCATTCTTCCAGAGGGCGGGATTGGACCTAAACTCCATCTCCTTTGGCGACGGGGAGGGGGGCGTAAGGTCTGATATGGCCACCCCTGCGGCCACGGTCCGGCTTTTGGCTTATATGCACGGCCGCAGCGATTCTGAGGCATACAAGAACGCCCTCCCAATAGCGGGCGTTGACGGCACGCTCGCAGGCACCCTCGACCCGGGCAGCCCCATAATGGGAAAAGTTTTCGCAAAAACCGGCGGTACGGCAGACTATGATGCCGTTAACGGCAGGCCCTTCCTCATCACACGAGGCCTTGCCGGCTATATGAAGACGGCAAGCGGAAGGGAACTGGCATTTGCGATATATGTGAACAACGTCCCAATCTCCTCAATTAGCGACATGGTCGAAATAATGAAAGACATAAACAGGATTCTCGAGCAGGTCTACCTCAGCTACTAGACAGCCTTCTTTATTGCCTCTCTTGCCTTCCCCGCAACCTTGTCCAATAATTCTTTTGTCTTCGCTTCCGCCGTCAATCTAATGATGCTCTCTGTCCCCGAAGGCCGAACCAAAACCCAATACCCTTCCCCGTCTATCCGTATTCCGTCCCCGGTTTCCCGTTTCCCTTCCAATTTCAGCGTCCCCATTATCTTCTCCATCGCATTTGCCCTATCCGAAGTCCTGAATTTCTCCCTCGCCATCTCATTAGTCTTAAATCTCCCCGCAAGCGCACTCAGTTTCCCCTTAGAACAATACAGTTCAACATACTTCGCCGCAGCCATCACTCCATCCGGCACGAGCACCCCGCCCCTAAAAATATATTCCCCAGCCGGCTCCCCTCCAAACACCGCTCCGCTCTTCTCCATCTCCTCGCTCACGTGCACGCTCCCCACTGGAGTAAGGACAAACTCACCGCCGTTCCTCTCCACCGTCTCCTTCACAATGAGCGAACTCTCAACAGAACTAATGACATTCCCCTTCTTCCGCGCCAGTTCCTCCTCAATCATGAGCGCAAGCTGCACATCCGCGTTGAGCAATTCCCCGCGCTCATCAACAATCGCGCACCTGTCCGCATCGCCGTCATGCGCAATCCCGAAATCCGCCCCGCAAGCCCGGACAGCGGAGGAAAGCCAGGAAAGGTTCTCCTTATTCGGCTCCGAAGGCCTGTTGAAACCACGTGTCTCGCAGTTTAAGGACACAACCCCGCACCCCAACTCGCGCAAAAGGTATGGCGTAACCACCGCCCCGGCCCCGTTGCAGTCCACCACCACCTTCGGCTTCTTCTTCGCAATCAATTTAGCATCCACATTCTTCTTCACAAGCTCCATATAATCCGGAATAACGTTCTCAACCCTTCTTTCACCCGGCTCCGCCCCATATTCCATTCCCTTCCCATGCCTTTCCAATACCCGCTTCTCCTCCGCGCGGCTTATCTCCCGCCCCTTCCGCATGAATTTAAGCCCATTGTACTCCGCAGGATTATGGGAGGCGGTCACCACTATCCCCCCGCATCCGAATTTCATTGTCGCAAAGGCAACAAGGGGGGTAGGCACAATCCCCAGCCCAATCCCGTTATTTCCGGAACTAAGCACGCCGCTCATGGCTGCAAAAGCAAGCGGAACCCCGCTTTCCCGGGTATCCCGCCCGATGGAAACATCGCTCTCAGCAAATGCATTCGCCACTTTAAGGGCTAATTCGGGAGTAATATCCTTTCCGTATATTCCCCTAATCCCGGAAGTGCCGAACATCGGTTTCCTTTCCCCGGAAGCCCATTTAAACGTAAGTTTGTGCTTTTTTATGTAAAAGTGTGTCTTTTAAAAACCTTACGCCACCTTATACTTATGTTTATGGCCGACCAGAACGGAGATTCGAAAGGCCCAAGAGAGGCCATGCTTCCAGCGCCGCCCAGCCCCGGCCAGAGGCGGCGCACGGAAACCTTAAAGGGCTCTCCGATCCTTCCACAACCCCTGGCCGCCCCTCCCGCACCCAAATCCCTGGAAAAGCCCGCTGCCGAAGCGAGGCCAAGGCTCAGCCGCACACAGGAACTCATGGCAACGCTGGAGAGCTTGCATAAAAAGCAGATACAGGAAGCTCTTGCAGGCGAAAGTCCGGCGCGTGCAGAAGCCCAGCATCCATTTCCGTCAAGGTTCGGCCGGGATGATTATGAATTCGTGCAGCAGATGAGGTCAAGGCTGCCTCCAGAAGCTCCAAAAGAGCCCATGGACTGGGGAGACCTGAAGTTCCGCCCAAGGGAAGTTGGAATGAAGTTCGAGACCACGCTTCTGCACATGCCAGCCGTAAAAATACCCGCGGGCACGCCGCCTGCCCCCGCCGTAGTTGTATCAAAGAAGTTCTGGACTGACGCGGGCATCCCATGGCGGGAGAGAGAGCATGCACAAAAAGAAAAGGCGAAGGCATGGGAAGACCTGCCGGACATAAAGAGGCGCCTGGACCACTGGTGCCTCTCCCTCAACCACCCGGCAAAAGAGGTGCTTTTGAACGCCCTGATAGAGGATGCGGTATCCGCGTTCTCCGGCCTGAAGCGGGCCTCAAAGGAAGGGCAGCGCAATCTGGAGATAGTCTGCTCGGGCGGAAGGCCAACATTCCTAGTCGAATCCGCGGTAGGGGTCCCGATAGGAACGATTTCAGACAACTTCATCAGAAAATTCAATGAAATGAGAGCCAACGGCCTGCTCCCGGACCAGGAAGCGAAAGCATTAATCGAGCAGCTGGTCCGTTTCGTGTTTTACGCCCAGAAGCCGGCGGAAGGCAAGGGGCAGTCGGAACTCGAGATGAGGAACGGTTTCTTCCGCGCGGTTACATGGTGCATATGCGCACGCACAAACCCGGCGCTCTTCTCGGAATTCTTTTCCAGGAACAACATCTCGCTCATAGACGGGCTTGGGATAGCCGTTGGCCTCAACAGCAGCGATGCCAATGCCGTCATGGGAGAGGAAGGCCTGCGCACTGCGCTCTACCGCCTCATGAAGAAGAGGTGGGTCGCCACCGGGTTCGAGCATCTCAAGGAGCTGCTGAAGAAGGACATGGGGCGTGGCGAACTGGACGCAAGGGCAGTGTTCCACTTCATCACCGTCCTGTTAAGGGAAGTAGGGGAATACCAGCGCATCGCGCAGTCCTATTCCATACAAGCAAGGAACATGCTCAATCTTTCCACCGAACGCAAGAAGTTTGCGGGCACGGTCATGTACATGAGCGAAGGCAGGTTCATAAGGCATCTTATGCTGAGAAACATCGCGCCGGAGCTGCTGTGGAGGGCGATAGGAAAAATGCATGCGTTCACAGCAAAGCTTTTCGCTGGCCATGGAAACAGCGATGTTAGCCAGGATGAACGCAGTTATGCGATAGGAAGGAGCCCGATTGAGATATCTGACATTTTTTCTACCGTTCTTGAAGGCTTGGATTTCCTTACCCAGGAACCGAAGATGAGGAGGATAGCCCTTGAGGCCGTACAGCACTATGGGATTGGAAGCGGGGAGGGGCAGCCGGATTCTTTCAAGAAGATTTTCGCCATCTGCCTTTTCACTCGCGCCGGCGACATGCGGAACTACCCGGCGCTCTACAAATCCCTCCACGACCACAGCAACCCCATAGTCTCCGATATCGCTCTCGACTATGCCGCCTACCTCTTAGCCAAAGAAGTGAACTTTCTCTTTTCCATCGGAGAGGCGCCCCTGGCCGAGGCCCGTTCTACCCTGACCCCTGAAGACCTAAGGCAGATTTTCGATGAGGGGGACGCTCCGTTCTAGTGCTCAACAGTCGCGTTGTACCTCATCCCGTTCCAGGAGATTTTCACATCCTTTCCCAGGTAATTCTCCAGGACAGTTATGTTCCTCTCAGCCCCGAGGTGTGCCGCGCCCATCAGTGACTGCCTTGAATTGGTCCAGTCCGTGGCGCTCCCGCTTATCACTATCACCTCGGGCTTGGTCTGGTCCATGAAACTGCTTATCTCGGTGAGCCCTTCG
>CAIXOA010000080.1 GCA_903920925.1 uncultured Microcaldota archaeon
ACCAGGTTTCCGACGGAATCCTGGACGAGCTCCTGAAGCAGGACAAGACGTCCCGCGTCGCGGTGGAGACCGCGGCGACCGCGGGCCTGGTGATTGTGATGGGCGAAATCACCACCACCGGGTACGTGGAGTTCCAGAAGGTCGTCCGGGACGTCATCAAGGAAATAGGCTACACCAAGCCCGAATACCTTTTCGATTACCGCACCTGCGGGGTGCTCGCCTCGATAACCGCGCAGTCCCCGGACATCGCGCAGGGGGTCAATGCGAGCAAGGAGCACGAGCAGGGCGCGGGCGACCAGGGCATAATGTTCGGCTATGCGAACCGCGAGACCCCGGAACTCATGCCCCTCCCAATAATGCTTTCCCATAAATTGGCGAGAAGGCTGGCGGAGGTGCGCAAGAACGGCACTCTCCCTTACCTTCGTCCCGATGGGAAGACGCAGGTTACTATAGAATATAATGACCATAAGCCCAAGAGGGCGCACACCGTGGTGGTTGCGGCCCAGCACGACGAGAACGTGACGCTGGAAAAAATAAAGAAGGACATAATCGAGCACGTGGTCAAGCCCGTCTGCGGCGATTATTTCGATGCGAACACAATCGTGCACGTTAATGGGACCGGCAAGTTCGTTTTGGGAGGCCCCACCGCGGACACGGGCGTCACCGGCCGCAAGATAATAGTGGATACCTACGGCGGAAGGGGCCACCACGGAGGCGGATGCTTCTCAGGGAAGGACCCCTCCAAAGTGGACCGCTCCGGCGCCTACACCGCCCGCTGGGTGGCGAAAAACGTGGTCGCCGCAGGATTGGCGGACATCTGCGAGGTGCAAATCTCCTATGTGATAGGGATGGCAAAACCCCTCTCGGTTTTCGTGGATACGAGGGGCACCTCCAAAATCCCGGTGGAAAAGATAGAGGAGCTCATAAGGGAGCATTTCTCCTTCAAGCCCGCGGACATGATTGCGAACCTGGATTTGCTGCGCCCGATTTACAAAAAGTGCGCGGCCTATGGCCACTTCGGCCGCACGGAGCCGGAGTTCACCTGGGAGAAGACAAATATGGCGGAAAAATTGCGCGCAGAGGCCGGGCTCTGAGTTTTTCTTCTTTATTTTTCCAATTTTTCTATTTCTTCTCCACCGGCACCTGCTTGTAGAAATTTACCTTTCCCGCTTCCTTGCCGCATTTTGCGCACATCACAAGCAGCCTGTCCCCATTCTTTTCTATCTTTCCGCCGTCCGCGTTTATCTCGAAATCCCTTCCAACTATGTCTGAGTAGATGAATATCTCGTTTCCGCATTTGCACTTGATTTTGCCTTCCATAGCAATACCCTACGCTCCAACTTAACAGACCCTTTTGTTTTTAATCCTACTCTTCCCTTATCCCGCAAGGTGTTTGCATGAAAAACAAAATACTTTCGTTTGTGCTTGGTTTAGCCGGCGCAGTCCTGGTGGTCGCAAGCCTTTATTTTGCGATAAGCTATTTCAGCTACATCGGGAAGGCGATAATAGACTTCCTTGCCGCGAACAACGTGGAGAACCTCACATCCTGCGGGATAGTGGTCCCGTCCGCGTTCATGGACATCCGTGACATGTTCCCGGCAACGATACTTCCGATGCTTTATCTCGGGATACCCCTGCTGTTGGTGGCGATATCGGCCCTAATGTTCGGCAGCGGATATTTCTATGGAAAGCACGCCATGGATAGCGAGGCCGAGGCCCTCAGAAAGCGGGAGGAGCACATCCAGAGCGAGGTCGACAGGAGAACCGGTACGAAGCCCCCTGCACAGCCGGCCAAGCCTCCGGAAAAATCAAAGAAGGCCTAAGCCGCCAAAAACCCTTTTGTTTTTAATTATGCTCTTCCTTACTCCTATAGGTATCCATATGAAAAACATGCTGTTCGCGGCATTGATTGCCGCCTTATTGATGCTTGCCGGTTGCGCACAGCAGCCGCAAGTGGTGACGGACGAGCACGGCTGCGTGACTTCCTCCGGGGAGTCCTGGTGCAATTACACGCAGATGTGCATCGGGGCGAACGGGACCTGCACGGCGCCCGTGGTAGTGGGAGGCGACAGGGATGCGCACGGATGCATACCCTCCGCAGGCTATTCCTGGTGCGACGTGAAGCAGAAATGCCTCCGCCCATGGGAAGAACCCTGCGTTGCCGGAACCCACGACATGGCCTGGGCCCGCGGAGTCGCGGAAGCCAGCTCCTGCATGGAGAAGGGCAACCTCACCGACCAGTTCACCTTCAACGAAAACTCAAACACCTGGTGGATAGACATGGAAGTGGCGAACGCGCCGGGATGCGCGCCAGCCTGCGTGGTCTATGAGGGAAACTCCAGCGCCGAGATAAACTGGAGGTGCACGGGTGCGCTTCCGCCCTCCGAGCAGAGCTGCGTTTCGAACGAGACCGGAAACTCCATGATGCTTGAGGATGCGAGGGGCATTGCCGCGGCCTCCGCCATGTGCGGTGCCGAGGGGACCCTCAAGGACACGGCGGTGTGCAACGACATCACCGCAACCTGGTGGATAGACATCAACCCGAAGATAGCGATGCAGGGATGCTCGCCCGCGTGCGTGGTGAACGTGAACTCCCGCACCGCGGAGGTCAACTACAGGTGCACCGGCCTCAACATGGGCGACCAGGCTGCGCTTCCTGCGATCAACACGGGGGGCTCCGCGTGCTTCTCCAACCTGAGCGGGAAGAGCATAAGCCTCGCGCGCGCCATAAACATCTCGCTGAGGAGCGTGTGCAGGAAGGTAGGCACCCTGGATGCCACGAAATATGTGTGCCAGAACGGCACCATAACGTTCGGCATCAATCCGGTGCCTCCGATTGAAAACTGCAACCCCGCGTGCGTCATCAGCGTGGAGATGGAGACCGCAAGCGTGGACTGGAAATGCACCGGGATTGTGCCGCAGTTCAACTGAACCCTTTATTTTTTCATTTCTCTTTTTTCATTTTCGGACGCAGCAGTGTTATCCCTGCGATTCCATCCGCAATATCCGCGTTTTTTAATATTTGCCGTTCCTAAATTGCCCATGAGAAATTACATAATATTAGGAATACTCTTGCTATTGCTTTTCGGATGTGCATCCCAGCAGGCGGCAACCCAGCAACCGGCAAACGGCAGCCAGCAGGCAGCAACAAATGTCTCGCAGCAAACTGCTTCCGGGAACACCGTCGTGGTCCTTGAAACTTCAAAAGGAAACATAGAGATTGAGCTTTATGCGGACAAGGCGCCCGTAACCGTGGAGAATTTCCTCATGTACGTGCGGGAAGGATTCTACGATGGAACCGTATTCCACCGCGTGATGGACGGCTTCATGATACAGGGGGGAGGCTTCACCCCGGATGGAATAGAAAGATATACCCGCAGCCCCATCCCGCTTGAATCCCAGAACGGCCTCCACAACGGAATCGGCTACGCCGCCATGGC
>CAIXOA010000081.1 GCA_903920925.1 uncultured Microcaldota archaeon
CGGGCCGCATTTTGTTCTCCACATTTTTCATCGCACATGTATGCAGATAAAACGCTTATATACCCTTAAGTCCGCCCGGAAAACGCGCGGAGCTTAAACCCCGTAGCTGGGCGCGTGCGCAGGAAGGATTTTATTCACTTAAGCGTACAAAGGATACGGGTGCGGAAATGATTGGGCTGGATTCTTCGTTTGCGGATTATAGATTATACAAAGTTGGGGAGGAAAGCCTTCCTGAGAACACTTATATCATATGCTCGGAGCCTTCGCGAAAAATCCTGTACAACCCGCAGATGGCGGGGAAGGAATTGCAGGAGACCATGGAGGAAGTGAGCAAAATATTCATTGACGCCGCGACGCGGAAGGCGCTGCCGGGAAAGAAACTGGGGGGGATTGTTGAGTTCGTACTTCTCTCGGGGGGGCTCTATTACGGCATCGCGAGGGGTTTCCGGGAAACGCACGGGCATGCGCTGCCCCAATGCTTTCTCGGCATAAAGCGGCAGAGGGTTGAGGGCGCGGAGGGGCAGTTCAGGGCCGTTTCCACATACGAGAATTTCGAGTCCCTTCCGCAGGATGCGACCGTCATCATAGGGGATACCATTGCGACCGGCTCCACAATATTGAGGGCGGCCGGGGAACTGGAGAACGCGATTGCGGAGAAGGACGGGAGGTTAAGCTCGCTAATAATCTGCTCGCTTGCCTGCTCCACGGAGGGGGCGAGGAAGCTCGGGAGGATGGAGAAGAAGCTTAGGGAAAGGGATCCCGGGTTCAGGCTGCACCTCATCGTTGCGGAACAGCTCTTCCACCTCATGCCGGACGGGACGGATTTGAGGTTCCTGCGGGAGGATTCGGTGATGCCGGACGAGACGAGGGCATATACCCTGTCCAGATATGGGGAAGCGCTCGGGAAGGACATGAAGTGCGCCATATTCGACTGGGGGACGAGATGCAAAAACCCTAAGGCGCATTACGTTGAATTCATGCATTTCGCGAAAGAGGCGCTGATTGGCAGTGGCATGGACGCGAAGGGCAGGGCCGAGCTTGAAAGGATGAATGCGGAGGCGGAAGAGGGGATGCGGGCATTTGAAAAAACATTCTAGGGATTCAGCGCCCTTGCGATGTTTGCGAATGCGTCCGCGGCAATCCTCATCGTGCTGTCCTCGCCGTCTGATGCCGCCTTCCTCTCGCCCGCCGTTTCCGGATAGGATTTGCCCGGGATGGCGCCCACACACACCGAAACCAGGCCCGTATGGACGGGTATGCCCGCCTTCCTGAACTCCGCGCCCAGGACGTCTATCGCAATCTGCTCCATCTCGGTGGTTATTACTCCATAACTGTCCCTCAGGCCGGCGAACTGTTCCTCACCCATCTCGGCATAAAGGGAATCCTTGGTGAAATTGGGGCCCGCGAGATTTTTCACCCTGAGCGCATCGGCGGAGCGCTGCAGGTGCAGGAGCACGCGGAGGGAGGTCCTGCTCACGAGCTGCTTTCCATCGTGGCTTAGGACCAGGCTCCTGTCCGCGGCAAGAACCTTCCTCATCTCGTCCACAAGCTCCGGGATGTTGGCGCCGACGAAATTCAGCTCGCGGAGCGTGGATTGTATCACCGCGCCCACGGAGCCGTAGCTCTCGGTCGCAATCCCTATGTCGCCGATGGCCATCCTGAATTCCGATTTTTGCAGGCTGTTGACGCCCGCGCACGTGCCTGCGCGCACGACGTAAATGCCGTCGCTTTGGATGCGTTCGTTCGCAACGTTGTAGCCTTCGTTGCTTGAGAAATAGAGCGCCTCGCGCAGGTTTATCTGGGTTGCCGGGCATCCCATCTGCGTTTCAACCACCGCAATCGGGAAATATAGCCCCTTCTTCTCTTTTATGCCGATGAGGAGCGAGACCCTGCCCATAGCGCTGGCGCCAAACAGCCTTCTCGCCTCCTCGTCTATGAAAACCGGGTCCTTGAGCCCGAGGGCCTGGACCGCGTTTATGACGCGGACGCGGCTTCCCACCGCGATGATGAAGGGCGGAAGCATGCCCCCGTTCTCCCGCAGGTATGGCATTTCTTTCCATCTTCCGAACTCATTCAGGTGCCCCAGCGCGGTGTGCACGCCAAGCGGCTTGA
>CAIXOA010000082.1 GCA_903920925.1 uncultured Microcaldota archaeon
AGGGATTCCGTGCAGTAGTTCGGCTTGGTTGCCGAGCATGCGCCGGGAAGCGTGCCGTCGGAACAGGCGGGCGTGCAGCTGTCCCCGGAGACCACGGAGAGCGCGGGGCAGCCGCACATGGACGCCTTGTCCGCGAGCTGGCCGTATGAGTTGCAGAACTTTGGCTTGGTGGCGGAGCACCTGTCAAAAGAAGTGCCGTCGGAACATTGGGAAACGCAGGAATCGTTCTCCAAAAGCGTGCCCACGGGGCAGCCGCACATGGAGGCATACTGCACGAGCGCCTGCGAAGCGGTGCAGTACATCGGCTTGCGGGAGGAGCAGGAGTTTATGCTCGTGCCGTCGGAGCACTTGGGCTGCGTGGAAGGTGCGACGGTTCCGCCGGAAGTTCCGCCTGTGGAGGCATTTACCTGCTGGGGCGGGCCAGCGGGCTGCGTTTGGAAATAATCAAGGCAGCCATAAAGCAAAAGCATAATCCCCAGGAACAATGCGATGTATCTCATGCTAGAAAGAAGGAAAAGAAATATTATAAGGGTGAGGGTTATGGGCTGAGCCTTACCCCGGATGCCTTCGACGGGGTCGTGTAATAGGCATAATAGGATGCGTCATCCTTCCAGTTCAGGAGCTTGTACCAGACTATGCCCGCGCTCCTTGAGCCCGGCTGGATGGGAGCGTTCCATGCGAACCTCGCCGGCTCGCTGCACCTGGAGTCGTTCACCGGGTATTCTACGGATAGCCACTTGTACCCGCCGTTGGAGAAAACCTGCAAACTGGGGAACTGCGCGGTGGAGAAGGATACTGGGTCCGCGCCCTCGTTGGTTATGCTGAGGTCGAGGAGCAGGTAATCGCCGTTATCGCATTCCATGTGCTCGGAGTTCCTTATGCGCATCTTTATCCCCGGGGCCGGGTAGAAATCCTTGTCCTCCTGGTAGGCATAGGTGCGCGGGGTCACACAATTGAAGCCATCGGGAGTTGCAATCCTTCCGGAGTTGCAGCCGCACTTGCCGGGATTGAGGACTATCTGGAGGCTTTCGTTGCAGTAGTTTGGCGGGCTACTTGCACATTGGCCCGCTGGAGTGCCGTCAACGCAATTTGCGGCAAGGCAGGTGCCCCCAAGCAACACGGTGCCGGAGGGGCAGCCGCACCTGTAGGGGTCGTCAACAAGCGAGAGCGCCTCGGAGCAGTAGAGCGGCTTGGCAACGGAGCATTCGCTGGCGTTGGTGCCGTCAAGGCACCTGGAAAGGCAGGCGTCGCCCGAGCGGGTTGCGTTCGCGGGGCATCCGCAGGCGGACGCCTTTTCGATTAGCGTGGAGTTGTGCGTGCAGTACATCGGCCTGTCCGCGGAACAGGAATCCGGGGCGGTGTTGTCGGAGCAGAATGGGGCGCACTCCGAGCCGCGGAGCACCGTGCCGGCCGGGCATCCGCAGTATTCCGGGTCCGAGATGATGGCGCCGGAAGCGGTGCAATAGAGCGGCTTGGTGGAAGAGCAGGAATCTGCGGGAGTGGTGTCTATGCACTGCGCGGGGTGCGTCGGCACGTGGGTGGTGTTGATTTCCTGTGGCGGCCCGGCCTGCCCGAAGCGGAAGTAGTCCAGGCATCCGAAAAGGAGCAGCATCACGCCAAGGAACAATGCTATGTATTTCATGGAGAGAGAATAGAAGAAAAGGAATATAAGGGAAACGGGATGCCGCCTGCTGTTGGCCGGCTGCCACCGGACATACGCTGAGTTCTTAATATTTATTTGACAAATATGGGCGGATGATAACTTCCCTGGAACTGAAAAACTGGAGGTCGCATGCGCACACGAGGCTCCAGTTCGGGAAAGGGACGAACCTCATCGTGGGGATAATGGGGAGCGGGAAGAGCGCGGTGCTGGACGCGATATGCTATGCGCTTTACGGGACATTCCCGGCGCTGCGCAGGAAGAGCGTCGGCAGCGAGGACATATTCAGGCACGGGGAGAAGGAGGCGCAGGTCGCGCTGGAATTGTCGCACGGGGGGAGGAATTACCTCATCGTGAGGATGCTGAGGAAGTCCGCGCGGGGCGTGGAGGTGGCCGCGAAGATTTATGAGGACGGAAAAATGCTGGACTCGGGGCAGGCGCGCGTGAGCGAAATAGTCGCGGAGAAGCTCGGGGTGGACTATGACCTTTTCAACCGCGCGGTGTACTCGGAGCAGAACAATATCGGATACTTCCTCGAACTGGAAGCCGGAAGGAGGAAGCGGGAGATGGACGGCCTGATGGGGCTGGACAGGTTCGAGGATGCGCGGGCGAACGCAGTGAGGGTGATAAACCGGCTGGAGGGGGAGCGGAAGGCGCTGGAGCAGAGATATGACGCGGCGAGGCACGAGGAGATTGGGAAGGGCCTGAAGGAGAAGAAGGGGCTGCTTGGGGAAGAGGAGGAGAAGGCGGGGAAGGCGGGGCGCGAGCTGCAGATGAAGAAAAGGGAGTCTGGAGAGGCGGAGAAGGAACTGGCAGAGGCGAGGAAGAACAAGGAGAGGAAAGAGAAGGCGGGTGAGGCGCTTGGGAAGGAGAGGGCAAGGGCCGAGGCGCTGGAAGCGGACCTTAAGGGGAAGGAAATAAGCGAGGAGAAGGTTGCGGGGAAGAGGGCGGCGCTCAGGGAGGCGGAGGCGGAACTGGAGCGGGTTGGGAGGGAGATTTCCGTTCTTGAGAAGGAGGAATCGTCATTATCCAGGAACATCGGGGCGCTGGAGAATAGAATTAAAAATGCGGAGAGGGCGGCGGCGGAGAAAGAGGAGGCGAAAAATATTTTGGGGAGGATTCTTGGCGGGAAGAGTGCGAAGGAACTGGAGGAGGCGGAGAAGAGGCTTGAATTGGAAATGGTGGAGCTCGGCTCGCAGGCGAAGGCCCTGGTTGCGGAAGCCGAGGACATGGAAAAATACATGGGCGGGCTGGAGGGGAAGGAAAACTGCCCGGTGTGCGGGGCGGAACTGGGAAGGGAGAGGGCGGCGCACCTGAAGAAGGAGAGGGCGGAGATTGCAAAAGGAAAGAAGGGGGAGGCGGCGGAGCTGCAGAAGAAACTGTCCGGGATGGAGAAGGAGCTTTTGCACACCAAAAAAGTATTGAGGGAGGCGGCCGGGGCGGATGGGAAGGCGAAATTGGAAATCGAGGATGCCGGGAAAATCCGGGGGGAGCTGGAGGAGGCGAAAAAGAATGCGGAGAAGCACGCGGATGGGATGGCGGCGCTGAGGGGGCGGAGGAAGGCGGCTGAGGGGGGGGCGCGGGAGATATTGTTCACGATACGGGAGATGGAGGGGCTCCTGGAGAAGAAGAAAAACCTGGAGAGGGCGAGGGCGAAGGCAAAGGAGCTGGAGAGGGAGTGGGGCGGGATAAGATTCAGCGCGGAAGAATATGAAAAATCATATTCAAAGACAAGGGAATTGATGGTGGAGTGCGAAAGGGCGGAGGGAAAGGTGAGGGAGGCGGGGAGAGCGATCGCATCGCTGAAAGAAATGGTGGCGGGGCTGGAGAGGGAGATGGGGCTGCTGGAGGCTGTGAGGGCGGACGTGAAGAAGAGGGGGGAGATGCTGGAACAGCTCATGATGATGAGGAACGCGATTGGGGAGACGCAGGCGGAACTGCGGATGGAGCTGGTGGAGGCGATAAATTCGGCGATGAACGGGATATGGCCCATACTTTACCCTTATGCGGATTACAGGCAGCTGAGGATTGCGGCGAGCGAGGAGGATTACTCGTTCGAGGTCTATGACGGCGAATGGAGGGGGCTGGAGAAGGTGGCGAGCGGGGGGGAGAGGGCGTGCCTTTCGCTCACGCTGAGGATTGCGATGGCCACCGTGCTTGCGCCGGATGCGGGGTGGCTTATCCTGGACGAGCCCACGCACAACCTGGACAGGGAGGCGGTGCAGGCGCTTGCCGAGGCGCTGGAGAACAAGGTGCCCCAGCTGGTGGAGCAGGCGTTCGTCATAACGCACGAGGAAAACCTTATGAATTCGGAGTTTGCGAGGAGCTACAGATTTTCCAGGGAGAAGGAAGCTGGCGGAGCCACTGTGGTGGAGGAATTATAGCGCGGTCAGGCTGCGACCCGGCTCTCGAGCTCCTGCGCAACCTGGAAAAGGTCTGCGGGCGCGGACCTCCGGTTCTTCCTGTACCAAGCGCGGCATTCGCCCTCCATGGAGTTCACATACACGGAAAGGCAGTAGAAGAGGGTGCCGTCGCATGCGAAGCCCCTGCGGAGAAGCCCGCGGAGCATGAGTATGAAATTGTCCACGCCTTCGTGCGCGCTTTTCATGGGCCTGAGGTTGCGCGGGTCCGCCACGAACGCCTTCCTGGTGTCGAGCATCATTTCGGAGGGCACGGGGTTTGTGAAAACGTGGCCGCTCCTGTGGAGCCTCACCATCATCTCGGTGGCGAGCTCCGCGAACCTGCTCTTGTGGGCCGAATCGAAATCGTCCCAGGACGCGCCCTGCAGGTGCGGGGCGGAAAGGTTGCGGTCAAGGCTCCACGTGGCCTTGTCAACGCGTGAGAGGATGTAGATGTTGCCCGCGAGCGTCCTGAAATAGGCGACTATGCCGGAAACGCACTCCCCTATTTTTTCCGCGGCAGCGAGCAGCCGCCTTGCCGCCTTGAGGGTGGTCTTGCGGGCGATGTACGTGAAGCCGGAGTGCGTGAATGCTATGGAGTCGGAGCCGTCCTTCGCATCTATCTGGTGCAGGTAGCGGAGGTTCCGGTCCGAGAATTCCATGGACTCGATGTGGATTGCGGACGCATCCTGCTTCTTCCACGAATATCTTATGGAATAGATGGAGCCCTTGCGGCGGAAATGAACTGGCTCCGGGGCGTCCACCGGAGCGGATTCCTCCGGGCTCATCCCCTCGCCGCGGTTGAACCCCTCCATCATTTCCTCTACGGCCTCATGGGTCTGGGTCCAGCCGAGCATCCTGTTTCTTTCCATTCCTAAAACCCCCACTAAACGCTTCGAATTGTACATAAATCGTTCAATTATTTTATAAATATTTGTCCCGGTACGGAAATCAGAAAAAGTCGCCCATGCCCTTCTGCTTCCCGCCGTGGGTGAGCTCGTATTCGTCCGCCCCGAGTTCCTTGAGGATTTTCATCACCGCGGGGAGCACCTGGTGGTTGATGTAATAGTCGGGGTCGTAATCCGTGGCGAATTCGAGGAGTTCCGCCTTTTCGGAGATGGATTTGCCCTTCTTCGTGATGACGTAGCCGACTATGCTCCCGCGCTCCATGGGCTTGCCCCTCTTGCCGGCCTTCTGCGCCGCGGAGAGCTCCGGGCTCATTATGTCGTACTTGTCCGGCTCCTTTTTCAGCTGGGTGTATATCGCCAAATTCTCCAGCGGGGCCTTTCCGGAGCGGAGCTGCTCGACCACGTTTCGCACGATGGCGACGGCCTTTTCCTTGCTGCCGTCGCGGAGGATTGCCTCGAGGACGCGGCGCTGGGTGTCCTTCGCGACGCCGGACCAGTCCCTGCGCACGAGCTCGAAGCCGCGGATTTTGATGCGGCCGTCGTCGCCGAGAAGCGCGTATTTCTTTTTTGCCCCTTTTTCCTCCGCCTTTTTGCTGACGAAAACGCCGCGGGAGTAGAACCCTTCGAGCTCGAGCTCCATCTTTTCCGGAAGCTCCTTGTTGATATTGGCGAGGAAATTTAGTGCGTCCTCCCTGGTTTTTCCGTCGAGAAGGAGAAAAAGGGAATCCGTATCCATGTAAAGAACCTTGAAGCCCGCGGCCTTCGCCTTCTCCTCCGCCTCCATGATGTGCATCCTTCCCCAGGCGGTGACGCTCTCGGCGCATTTGCGGTTGTACCAGCGGGAGCGGGCGTAGCCCAGGTAGCCGTAGAAGGAATTGGCGAGTATCTTCAGGGCGTGCGAGCGGGCGGAGAGTTTCTTGTATTCCTCCGTGTCCTTCTTTGCGGCCTTTAGCTCGCGCTTTATGAGCACGCGGCGGTCGATGAGGCCGTCCAGGACGATGGGGATGAGGCCCTTGGGGGATTTCAGGAATCTTGCGCCTGTGGGGGATTTTTGGGAATCCCCTTCCCTGTCGATTGTGAACGGGTCTATGTTGTATGAGCAGATTATGGAGGGGTACAAGCCGCGGAAGTCGAACACCACTATGTTTTCGTATATGCCCGGGGCGGGAAGCTTTACGTACGCGCCCTGGATCGGGTTCTCGAGGCGGGCGCTGACCGCGGAGCCGCTCGGCTTGGGCGGAATCACCATGTTGCGGGCGGTGGCCTCGCTCATGAGCAGGCTCTCGACCAGCTGGCCCGAGGTCGCGTATGCGACGTCGAAAAGCGGCATGCGCGTGATTGTGGAGAGTTCGGTAAGGAGGGGGAACGCCATCTCGCCGAGTTCCATCGTGGCGAGCGCATCGGAGAGCGCGTAGTCGGTGAGGATGGAGATGTCGTTGCTGTCCCACTGCCTCCATATGTCCAGCCTGTCTATTTTTTTGGCGCTCTTTCCGGTGACGGTCGCGTAGACATTCTTCAGGGTATAATCATCGGTGCGGATGAGGCCGGTGAAGCCGAAGAACTTCATCACGGGGTAAAGGTCGATGTGGATGCGGCCCCTTATCTCCAGGGGGTTTATGAGGCCCTTCTTCACGAGGCGGTAGGGGGAGCCGTCCCTCCCGAGCGCGAGGGGGATTCCCAGCTTTCTCGCCCGCTCGTACATATACGGGAGGTCGAAATTGGTGGTGTTGTAGCCGAAAAGGACGTCCGCGTCCCGTTCATCCAGCACCGAGAAGAAGCGCTCGAGCATCTGCTTCTCGTTCTCGACGACTTCTACGAATGGCTTGTGGTCCTTCTTGAACGTGACCACCCCTTTCGCCCCCTCGGAATCGGAGTAGCTGAACATTATTATGGGGTCCTTGGATGGGCGGGGCGCTCCCAGGGGGTTGTATACCTCCGTATCGAAGGAGAGGCGGCGTAGCATGAACGGGTTTCCGTCCCTGCTCTTCAGGAATTTCTTTATGGTGCGGCCCTCCCGCTCGTAGGAGATTACGGAGAAGGGGATGAGGCCGAAATCCATCATGAAGCGCCTTCCGAACGGTATCTCGGACTCGTAGCAGGGGAAGGGGATGGCTTCACGAAGGATTGGGACGTGGCGGGGCTCGTGGCAATAGACGCGGAGGAGGCGCTTCCTGTCCCCGAAAAGTATTTTTTCAACGAATTCGGTGCGCTTGGGGCGCACCGCCTGCCCGTCCCGCGCCTTCACGGAGAGGTTTTCTATCGCCCCGCGCTCGCTTTCGTTCACATCCGCGTAGAAATACGGGTCGTAGGGATAGTGGAGGCGGGTGGATTTCTTCCCCTTTACGAACAGGCGCGCATATGTCTGGCCGCCCCTGATTGCGTAGTCCGCGTCCAGGAATAAGGCTCTCCTCCGCTGCATGGGGAGAGTAGAAACAAAAGGATTATTTAGGCTTGCTGAGGGCGATCTCCTTGTCCGCGAGCTCGTCTATGACATCGCGGGGGATGAAGCGCCTCCCGCCTATCTTAACGTGCGGGATGCGGTTCCTGTCGAGCCTGCGCTCGAAGGCGTTCCTCTTTATCTCCACGCCCTTCACGTGGAGCTCCTTTATCGCCTCGCTCACGGAATAGTATTTGCGGGCGATGTGGGAGAGGCTGTCTACCGCGTCCCTCGGGATGAGCCTCTTCGTGCCTATTTTCAGCGAGGGGATGGAGCTCTTCTCCACCCTTCCGATGAATGCGCGGTAGTTGATCATGCGGTTGTATTTCTTGTAGAGTTCGTATGCCTCGCGGATGGAATAGAATTCCTTTCCGACCGAGAGTATGTCCTCGAGGGACTGCATCGGGATGTACCTCTTCTTCCCGACCTTCACGGAGGGAATGCTCCTCCGCTCTATCCTTCCGCCAAATGCCCTGAAGGAGATGTCCATGCCCTTTGTGCGGAGAAATTCGTATGAGTCTTGTATGGAAAGGAGCCCCGTTCTCTTCAATTCGCTGTCTCCGGTCCTCGCACGCTCGTAGGTGCGCTGGGCGGCTTCCATGACCGAGGATATGGAGGACGAGAGGCTGCGCTCGACCACGCCCCTTCTCTTCCTGATCCCATTTAAGTCTAGGGATGTGAGACGATCTATTTTCTCGTCGTTTATTTTCCTGTTTATTACAATTCTCCTTCCTCTGGGCATTTTGTCACCTTTTCACACAACTTATATACGAAGAAATGCTTTATAAACCTATCGCAGGAGGGCGTTTTTCACCCGCCCGAACCCAGGCCCCGGACATAATTGTAAACCACCCACAGGAGCGCGATTCCGGCGATAATCGCGGCCGCAAGAAACAGCGGGTTTTCAATCGGGATTAGTGGGGGCGGGTTTACTGGTGGTTGAGTCTGGTTGGTTGGGGGCACGGTCTGGTTGCCCTGCGGGGCGCCCTGCACCAGGTATTCGCCCTCGACCGTCTTCATGTTGCCCTCCTTGTCCTTGGTGAGTATCGTGAAGCGCACGAGCGAATTCGCCGGAGGGCGCGTTATCTCGGCCACGTATTTCCCCCCCTCCACATAAACCGCGGTGGTGCGGGTCGTGCCGCCTATCGTGTAGGTGACCACGGTGTCGTCGAGCGAGGGGCCGCTCGCGAGCTGGTTCGGGTCAGTCACATCGAATTTTATGCGCATGTCCATGGAAGGGGTCATGTTCACCTGCACATTATTTATGTTCGGCGGGGTGAGGTCGAACACGACAGTGTAGGACTCGCGCTGGGAAAGGTCTATCTGCGGATTTTTCGTCAGCGTCCCGTAGGCTACGGAAACCGAAGGCCTCGCGACCGGGGTGTCTGCGATGGAAACGTTGCTGGAGCGGAATTCCTGGCTGTCCACGCGTATGTCCGCCTCGAGCGGAGTGGAATTGTCGTCCACCACATTGAGGTTGAAATTGTAGAGGAGCGCCTGGAGCGTGTAATAAGTGTCGTTCTGCACGGATATGTCCTTTGTGATGACGCTGCCGCGGTAGACGACCGCCACCTCCACGTCGGCCTTCTTGTTGACGATGAAGTATGCGAGGCCCCGGGAATCCGTCGTGCCTTCCTGCTTGTTGGCGCGGACGGAGTTGTTAACGAGCGCGGCGCCGTATTTGTCGATGGCATGGAGGGTGAGCGCGTAGGCGTCGAACTGGAACTGCTGCTCCGAGGTGTGGTGCTGTGCCGTGATGCTGCTGGTTTTTGCCACGCCGTCAAAAGTCGCGTTGATCCTTATGTCGCAGCGGACCCGGGATTCAAGCTGCTCGGTGTTGTGCAGGACCGTGTATACCCTGCCCTCGGAATTGGTCTGGAGCGGGGAGGTGGTCACATAGCCCTTGCCCGTGGTCTCGTCCCTCTGGTAGGTGAACGTGACGGTGGCGTTCTGTATCGGCCTCCACCTTGCGTCGAGCACCTGCACGCTGACCGGGTCGCTGAAGCCCGGCTCGCATGTGGCTGCAAAAATGACCGGAGCCAGGATTATCATGAGGAGAAACAAGTTCTTGCACATAGCCATCGCACCTATTCCGAATGGAATATTAAAAAATGGCTATGGCTCGGCGGTGATGACCGTTGTGAAGGAGGACACCTTCTCCCCTTCCCTGAGCCTTATCACGCGCACGCCCAGGGTGTTCCTTCCCACCGTGGAGATTTCCTTCACCGGAACGCGGATGAGCATGCCGCTCGCCGTCGTGATTATTGCGTCCTCCTCGTCGTTCACGCAGCGGAGGTTTATCACGTCGCCGTTGCGCTCCCCGGTCTTCATGTTGATGACGCCGAATCCGCCCCTCCCCTGGAGGCGGTATTCCGAGACCGGGGTCTTCTTCCCGTATCCGTTCTCCGTGATGGTCAGGAGGAACCGGTTCCCCGTGACCGCGGCGCTCACCAGCTCGTCATCCTTGCGGAGCTTTATCCCGCGCACCCCGGCTGCGGAGCGGCCCACGTCGCGGACGTCCGACTCCGGGAAGTGGATTGCGAATCCCTTTTTGGTGCCGAGCACGATGTTCTGGTTTCCGTCTGTCTTTTTCACGGAGATGAGCGAATCGCCCTCGTGGAGCGTGATTGCGATTATGCCGCCCTTGCGCGGGTTGCTGAAATCCGTCGCCTGCACGCGCTTCACGGTCCCCAGCCGGGTTGCCATGAGGAAATATTCGCTTTCCCGGAACTCGTCGACGGCGATGGAAGCGGTGACCGTCTCGCCCTCCGCCCCTATGAGATTTACCATGGGCTTTCCGTGCGAGTACCTGCCCGCCTCGGGTATCCTGTACGCCTTCAGCCAGTGCACCTTCCCCTTGTCGGTGAAGAAGAGGATGTACTTGTGGCTGGTGGTGACGAAGACGTCCTCTATGATGTCCTCCTCCACGGTCTCGGCTCCAATCTTGCCCACGCCCCCGCGGCGCTGGGCGCGGTATTCGGCGAGCGGGACGCGCTTTATGTATCCCTTCCTGGAGATGGTGACGACCACCTGCTCGTCCGGGATGAGGGATTCTATCTCCACGTCCGCCTCGCCCTCCTCAATCGTGGTGCGGCGGGGCTGGCCGTATTTCCTCCTGATCTCCAGCGTCTCGCCCTTTATCACGTTGAGTATTTTTTTCTCGTCGCCGAGGAGCTCCTGCAATTTGCGTATCTCATCCTTCTTTTCTTCGTGCTCGGTCTCTATGCCGTGCCTCTCCATGCCGGTGAGCTTCTGCAATTTCATATCCAGGATTGCGGCGCCCTGCTTGTCCGAAAACTTGTAGGCTGCGGCGAGCTTCCCGCGCGCCTCCTCCGCGTTCCTGGATGAGCGGATGAGCGAGACCACGGCGTCTATGTTCGCGAGCGCGACCAGGAAGCCCTCCAGAAGGTGGAGGCGCTCCTGCGCCTTTGCGAGGTCGAATTTGCTGCGCGAGATTATCACGTCCCTGCGGAAGGAGATGAATTCCTTCACCATCTCAATGAGCGGTAGCGTTTTGGGCTGCCCTCCGACCAGCGCGAGGTTGAGGATGCCGAAGCTCTTCTGCAGGTCGCTGAACGAGTAGAGCTGGTTGAGGACTATCTCGGGGTCCTCGCCCCTTTTCACTTCTATCATGAGGGCCATGCCGTCCCGGTCAGAGTGGTCGCTCACGTTGCTTATGCCCTCTATCCTCTTCTCTTTTACGGCGGCGACTATCTGCTCTATGAGCGCGGTCTTGTTCACCTGGTATGGGATTTCAACTATTGTGATTTCATTTTTCTCTATTGTGGCTTTTCCGCGGACGGTTATGATGCCACGGCCGGTCTTGTATGCGTTTATGATTTGGGACTTTCCGATTATGGAGCCGCCGGTGGGGAAATCAGGCCCCTGCACTATGCGGAGGACGTCCTCTTCGCTCCCTCCATCTATCATGGATATGATGGCGTCCGCGATTTCATTGAGGTTGTGCGGGGGGATGTTAGTGGCCATGCCGACCGCGATTCCCGCGGCGCCGTTCAGCAGGAGGTTGGGGACGCGGGACGGGAGCACGGTTGGCTCCTGCAGCGTGCCGTCGAAATTCGGCGCGAACGTGACTGTTTCTTTTTCTATGTCCTTGAGCATCTCGCCCGCAAGCTCGGTCATGCGCACCTCGGTGTAACGCATCGCCGCAGGGGAGTCGCCGTCTATGGAGCCGAAGTTTCCCTGCCCGTCCACGAGCGGGGCACGCAGCGAAAAGTCCTGCGCCATGCGCACGAGCGCGTCATAAATCGCCATGTCGCCGTGGGGATGGTACTTGCCCAGCACTTCCCCGACAACCCTCGCGCTCTTCTTGTAGGGCTTGTTGTGGGTGTTGCCCACCTCGTGCATCGCATATAGGATGCGCCTCTGGACGGGTTTAAGCCCGTCCCGCACGTCCGGAAGGGCGCGGCTGGTGATGACGCTCATCGCATAGTCCAGGTAGGAGGACTTCATGTCTTCCTCAATCGGGATGTCTGTAAGCGGCATATGCATCACACATCTAGGTTCTTCACGTACTTCGCGTTCTCCTCTATGAACTTCCTGCGGGGCTCGACCGCCTCGCCCATCAGTATGGTGAACATCTCGTCGGCGAGCATCGCATCCTCAATGGTGACGCGCTTCATGGAGCGCGTGTCGGGGTTGAGCGTCGTGTCCCACAATTGCTCGGGGTTCATCTCGCCGAGGCCCTTGTACCTCTGCACGGACGCGCCCTCGCCCATTTCCTGCATCACCTTGGGCAGGTCCGCATCGCTGAACGCGTAGCGCATGCCCTTGCCCTTCCTCACTCCATAAAGCGGGGGCTGGGCAATGTACATGTGGCCCTGCTCGACCACGGGCTTGAGGTAGCGGTAGAAGAGCGTGAGCAGGAGGGTGCGGATGTGGCTGCCGTCCACGTCGGCATCGGTCATGATGATGATTTTTCCGTAGCGCAGTTTTGCGATGCTGAATTCGTCCCCGAAGCCGGTGCCGAGCGCGGTGATGAGGATTCGTATCTCTTCGTTCTGCAGAATCTTGTGTATCGGGGATTTTTCCACATTCAGGATTTTTCCCTTCAGCGGGAGTATCGCCTGGAAGCGGCGGTCCCTGCCCATTTTGCTGCTTCCTCCTGCGGAATCTCCCTCCACTATGAACATCTCGGCCTTGGCGGGGTCCTTCTCTATGCAGTCCGCGAGCTTTCCCGGGAGAACGGAGCCGTCGAAAACCCCCTTCCTGCGGATGAGCTCCTTCGCCTTCTGGGCCGCCTCGCGGGCGCGCATGGACTTAATCACTTTTTCCATTATGCCGCGCGCGTCCGAAGGGTTCTCGGCCATGAAGCGGGAGAAGCTTTCATAGGTGATGCTGCTCACTATCCCCTTCAGCTCGCTGTTCCCGAGCTTGGTCTTGGTCTGGCCCTCGAATTGCGGCTCGGGCACCTTCACGCTGACAACCGCGGTGAGCCCCTCCACGGAGTCTTCGCCGCTTATTGTTTCCTCGCCCTTGAGGATCTTGTGCTCCTTTATGTATTCGTTGACCGCGCGGGTGACCGCGGTCCTGAAGCCGACCATGTGGGTTCCGCCCTC
Organism: uncultured Microcaldota archaeon; assembly: GCA_903920925.1. Lineage (GTDB taxonomy): Archaea > Micrarchaeota > Micrarchaeia > Anstonellales > Bilamarchaeaceae > CAIXOA01. The sequence goes on from CAIXOA010000082.1 coordinate 12,981, forward strand.
CACGGTTGCGATGTCGTTCGCGAAGCTGTGGATTAGCGGTATGTAGCTCTGCGTGTACTGGATGGCGTACTCCACCTCGACGTCCCCCTCCTTTTTCTTGTAGGAGAAGGGCTCGTGTATCATCTCCCTGGAGCGGTTGAGGTATTTCACGAACTCGGAAAGCCCGCCCTCGTATTTGAATTCCTCTTCCCGGTTCGCGCGCTCGTCCTTAAGCAGGATGCGGATTCCGGAGTTGAGGAAGGCCAGCTCGCGCAGCCTGTCGCGGAGGTAGTCGAACTCGAACTCCCCTGTGAATATGGACATGTCGGGGTGGAAGCGGACGATCGCCCCGCGGTAATCCGTGCTGCCGATTTCCTCCACCTTGGTCTGCGGGAGGCCGCGCGCGTATTTCTGGAGGTGGACCTTCCCGTTGCGGTGGACCTCGATTTCCATCTGGTCGCTGAGCGCATTTACGACGGAGAGGCCGACGCCGTGCAGGCCTCCGCTCACCTGGTAGGCCTTCTTCTCGAACTTGCCCCCGGCGTGGAGCACCGTGGAAACGATCTCGAGCGCGGACTTCCCGGTCTTGGAATGGATTTCGGTCGGGATTCCCCTCCCGTCGTCGCGGATGGACGCCCAGCCGTCCGCCCTGAGTATGACCTCTATGTTTTTGCAGTAGCCCGCTAGCGCCTCGTCTAT
>CAIXOA010000083.1 GCA_903920925.1 uncultured Microcaldota archaeon
CCACGAGAAGCATGTGCCTCTTCTGGGAGGCGCAGATGCGGGCGATTTTCACCGCGTTCTCCTGGCCCACCACCCACTCGAGGGGGTCCTTGGGAAGGGGGATTTCCGCGGTCGATGAAAACTGCATGCGCATATTTCTTGCAACTCCTATAAATAGCTACCGGGAATTTTTCCAAAGGATGCCGAAATAGTCCCGGAATGAGGAGGCTATGGCATGGTCGGAAAGGGCGATGGTGACGATGCGGTCCGAGAATATCGGCATCATGACATTGTCCCCGTATATCTCCACCCAGGCGGAGGCGCCCTTGTGCAGGTAGCGGACCTGCGTTCGGCTCCATTTCTCCCGGATCTGGCCGAATTTCTTTACTTCGTAATTGTAAATGGCGCGCATGTCCACGCCCATGGACCTCCTCCTCTTGTGGAATCCGAGGAGGTAGTACTCCAGGCGCTCGAAGACGGTCACCGGTGCGCCCATGATTAGTATCTCATCCCCCTTCTTCAATTGGGAAAGGAACTCGTCCTTCACGGACTTGTAGCCTTCCTCGCCCTCCACCATCCTCAGCCTGAGGCCCCCCGCCTCCTGTATCCCCAGCGAGGATAGGTAGCTTATCGTCTCGCCCATGGCCTCGGACTTGCTCTCGTAGTTCCTGCGGAGCATCTCCGGGCCCGTGGAGGCGTACCTCTTCACATAATTGGTGAGGACGCAGGAGGCGAGGCCGAGCTTGGAGAGCTTGTTCAGGGAATCGTACACCTTGGAGCGGTTCAGGTCCAGCTCCGCGATTATCCTGCCCGCCCTGCAGTTGGGGTTCGCGGAAACATAAAGATAGATGTCAGCGTCGATGGGGGTGAGCCCCACCAGCGCAAGCGCCTCCTTCACCTTCCCCCTGTCCATGGGGATGATATGGGAGTTTGGATTTTTAAGTGTTTGCAGAGTTGTTCTGTCTCACATTACAGGTTTTATTATAAAGCGCCTTTGACCTCTGTGCGGGTGGTCGGGATGGATATGGAGGAATTGAGCAGGAAGATTGCGGAGGGGCTCGATTCGTTGCGGAAGACAAGCTACTGCGATAAGAAATACAAGAGTCCACGCATGAATTTCCTGTTCTAGTTGGCTAGGAAAGGCAGGAAAAAAGAGGGCCGGGTGAAACGCCCGGCGGGGATGGGGGGCCGCTGAACCGGTGTTCCGGGGACGGTTCCCCCTTATTTTTGTTTACTGTTTATGGACAAAGGATAGACTTGTATACGGAGCTGAGAGAAAAGAGTATGCTTGAGGTTTTTGGTCTCATTTTTGCTTGCCCCGCTGGGCATACCCAAATGCAACTAGAAAAAAGGAGTGTGGGAGGCTAGGGAGAAGGAAATGGGGTGGGGGTTGATGAGAATCTTCCTTCTCCCTCCTAGCCTTGCCAGCTGGTACGCGTGATTTCCTATTGGGGAAGGAAGTAAACCTTCCTCCCTACCTGCCTCTTCATGAGCAGCCCCAGGGTGCCCAGGCGGTTCAGGCGCGAACTCGCGCCGTTCTTTCCCTTGTATCCGAACTCCGCCTGCACGTCCTCCGCGGTCGCCTTTCCCTTCCTCCTGACGAAATCCATTATTTTTTCGTCCAGCTCGGGGATAAGCGGCTCCTCTCCCGGCCTCGACGGCTTCTCCAGCGCCTCGAGCCTTTGGAGGAGGTTCTTGAGTATCCGGTTGGTGTTTTCCCTCTCCTCAAGGAGCTGGTACATCAGCTCCCCGAGCACCACCGGATCCCTGAACTTCTCCAGGTTCTGCTGAAGGTCCGCCGAGATTTTTTCCCGGAACTGCGGGCTGCCTATGCTTTTAAAGTTTTCCTTCGTATCCATTGTACCATGCTCTCATGGTGCGCCCCCTTGGGGGGCACTGGCTGTTTCGGGAAAATCCCGTAACAATCACGATGTTGTCATGATAGGTTTTTTAAACCTATCGGCACTCCCTCGTAGAAAAATGTGATTCTTATGCCCCTTAAGGAACTAACCCATGAGGTCATGGACGCTTTTTCGAAGAAGAACCAGAAGAAGATGAGGAAAACGAACGATAAAATCCTCGCGGAATTGATGATTTCCTTCACGAAAGAACTGTTCAACCTCGCCGTAATCTCGTATGTGCTGTCCAAAGTATTGGCGAAGCCGCGGTTCTACGGAAGGGCGTACAAGGAGGCCCTTGAAAGGATGGAACAGGTGCTCAACCACATGGAGAGGAGCGCCGGGGACCCGGAGAAGTACAACATCGCCGCCGGGAACCTCGAGGAGACCATCGGCGAGATGGAGAGCGAGGACCAGAGGTTCGTGAAGAGCCTCGTGGAAAAGGGAAAACTGAAGACCGCCGCAATCCTTTATGCGCAGGGGATGAGCCTCTCCCTCGCCGCGGAGGTCACGGGGATGTCCAAGCAGGACATAATGGACTATTCCGGGAAGACGATGATGGCGGACAGGGTGGCGGAGGCCGTGGGCATCTCCGAGCGCGTGAAGAGGGCGAAGAGGGCATTCGAGGGATAAAATGGCCGAGAAGGATTTCATCTGCGACTCCAGCGCGATAA
>CAIXOA010000084.1 GCA_903920925.1 uncultured Microcaldota archaeon
ACGTGATGGAGCCGATGCAGATTGCGGACGGCGAGAAGCCGGAAAAAATAGTTGAGATGGTCCGCTTCGCGGTCTCCAAGGTCTACAAGGACGACAAGATTCCCGTAGTAATCGGGGGCGAGCATTCCGTTTCCGTGGGCGCGGTGCAGGCGCTGAAGGACGAGGACATATCCGTCCTGCATATAGATGCGCACTCCGACCTCAGGAACGAATTTGAGGGCTCCAAATACTCCCACGCGTGCGCCGCGCGCAGGATGCGCGAGCTTGTGGATTCCGTCGCCCAGGTGGGCATAAGGAGCGCAACCCGTGAATGCATAGAATATTTGGATTCCATCGGGAAAAAGGACACGATGTTCTTTGGCCGGGATTATGACATAGACGACATACTTGAAATCCTCGGCGACCGCGTGTATATCACATTAGATATGGACGGCTTCGATTCCTCGCTCGTGCCTGCGGTGGGCACGCCCCAGCCCGGAGGCCTTCTTTGGCAGGATTTCATAGACATCTGCAAAACTGTGGGCAAGGAAAAGGAAATAGTTGGGTTTGATGTCGTTGAACTTGCCCCTATTGCTGACAATCCCGCGAGCGACCTGGTCGCCGCGAAGGCATTGTACAAGCTCGCCGGCTACACGCTGTTTTCCGAAGAGCTTTAAGCAGGTTTTTAAATTGATTTTCCGTATTTCCCCCACACAGTCCAACGAGAGGCAGGCGCAATGTTCACAATCTCAGAAATAAAGATGCGGGGCTTCAAGTCCTTCAAGAAATCCGACCTCCAGCTGGTCTCCGGCTTCAACTGCCTCGCCGGCCCCAACGGGAGCGGAAAATCTAATGTTCTCGACGCAATAAGGTTCGCGCTGGGCGAACAATCCCTAAAGTCCCTCCGCGCAAAAAAGGTCAAGGACCTCATCTGCCAGGATTCGAAATATGCGGATGTATTGCTCACATTCCTCGAGGACGGGAAGAAAAAGCACGAACTGCGAAGGGCGATACGCGCGGACGGGAAAATCCTGTACAGATTGGACGGTAAGCGCTCCACCCGCACCGGCATCCTGGAATTCCTGAAGAAATTCTCCCTTGACGACACCGGGAGAAATGTAATTGCACAAGGGCAGGTCCAGCGCATCATTGACATGGGAGGAAAGGAAAGAAGGACCATTATTGATGGAGTGGCAGGCATCTCCGAATTTGAAGACAAGAAGAAGGAGGCGATGGGCGAGCTGGAGATTGTGGAGAACCGGATGCGCGAGGCGAACCTCGTGATGGGCGAAAGGGAGGCCTTCCTCAGGGATTTGGAGAAGGAGAAGAACCGCGCCCTTTCTTACGCCTCTTCGCGGGACCACCTGAAGAGAGTAAAGGCGACCCTCATTAATCTCGAATTGAATTCCAACGAATCCCGCATTGGGAAAATAAACGAAAAGGTCACCGATTCCACAAAAAGGGAGGACGAGCTTCATGCCGCCCTCACTGAACTCGAGCAGAAGGTCGCGGATGTCGACAAGGAAAAGAGCAGCGTCCTTGATGAAATCGGGAAAAAGAAGAAGCGCGACGACCTTTTCAAGGAGATGGAGAACGCGCGCGCCGAGCTCGGCTCCCACACCCAGGCCCTTTCCGACGGAAAGGACAACAAGGAGAAAATTGAATCCGACATTTCGGAGGTCGCGAAGGAAATCAAATCCGAGGAGTCCGAAATCTCATCCATTGAAGGGAAAACCTCCTCCCTCAAAAAGGAGGTGGATGAGCTTGAGAAGAAGCGCGTGAGCTATTCCGAGGACCCGCTGGTTGCGGCCGTCCGTTCCCAGCTATCCTCCCTGGAAAAGGAAATTTCGCGCGTGCGCGAGGAGCGCATCCAGCGGGAAGGGGAGATAAGCCGCCTTTCGGCCCTCTGCGAAGAGAAGGAGAAGATAGCGGCGGCCTACGCCGAAGGCGAGGGTGAGGAATCCAACGCCGAAAAGTCCGTTTCCGTCCTCTCTTCGCGGAAGGGCGAAGTTGTGCAGATGCTCGACCGCCTCTTCCAGAAGGAGAAGGATTTGAACGAGCAGAGCGCGGAGATAGACCGCAGTTTGCTGGATGCGAGGGAGAGAATAGCAGTCCTGCGCGTGCAGTCCTCGCCCACCGCGTTCAACCCCGCGTTGCGTTTCATAGCCGAATTAAAGACGAAAGTGAACGGAATCCACGGCACGGTTGCGGAACTCATAGAATTCGACCCTAAGTTCGCGGAGGCGATCGACGCCGCCGCGGGCCAGAGGCTCCTTTACGTCGTCGTGGATGACGCCTCCACGGCCACGGAGTGCATAAAGCACCTGAAGACCGCGGGCGTAGGGAGGGCAACCTTCATCCCGATAAAGGAGATAAGGGCGCCCGAATCCGGAGGCAGCTCTTCCGGCGGATTGGGGATGCTCATGGATTTCCTCCGCTTCAGGCCCGAGCACAGGAGGGCGGTGGAATTCCTGTTCGGCTCCACCCTCCTGGTTTCCAATTCCACGGAAGCGAAAAAAATCGGTATTGGGAACGCGCGGATGGTCACCCTTGAGGGGGAATTGTTCGAACGCTCCGGCCTTATAACCGGAGGAAAAACCCGGGGGGGCATCGCGGTCTCCGCCCAGCTTTCCAAGGCGGAGAAGGAGGCCGAAGACCTCCGCGAAAGGAAGAATTCCATACTCTCGGATTTGCGCAACATAAGGGAGGAGACGTCAACCCTGCGCAAGGAGCGCTCCGAGCTCGAGGTTGAGATGAGGAAGTGCGAGCTGGAGACGGAATCCGCAAAGAGGGCGGAGGCCGAGGCGAAGAAGAGGAGGAAAATAGCGGAGGATGCGCGGAAGGAAATAGTTGATTTGCAGAAGTCCGTCTCCTCCATGAAGGAGAAGCTCTCCGGATACGACACGTCCATCTCCAAGCTCGAGAAAAAGATATCCGACAAGAACGATGAGCTGAAGGAAGCGGAGCAGAAGAGCGCGGAGGCGATGCGCAGCGTCGAAAAGGAGCACCAGGAGCTCACTAAACTATACTCATCGAGGAAGGCGCAGCTCGATTCCCTCCTTAAGGAGATGGAAATGCGGCAGCAGGGGATAAAGGAAAGGAATTCCCGCCTCTCCGGGCTCAAATCCCAGCTTTCCGCGCTGGACAAGAAGCTGTCCGGGCACGCGAAGCGCGTGGACGAGCTGGTCGCGCTGATAGATTCCATAGAAAAGAAGATAGGTGAATCCAGCAAGGCGCTCGACGCGCTGTTCCAGAAATCCAAAAAATTCGAGGAGGAACTCCAGGAAATCGGAAAGAGGAGGGGCGAACTCAACATGGAACTTTCCAAATTGGAGAAGCAGCGCCACCAGTACGACATTGAGCTGGCGACCCTCAGCACCCGCCTCGAGGACCTTAAGGCCGAAATGGAGAGCTACGCGGGCGTGGAGCCCCTTGCGGAGAAGGGGAAGGAAAAGCTCACCGAGGGCATGCGGAGCCTGGAGCAGCAGATTTCCGAGCTCGGGGACGTGAACATGGCCGCCCCGGAGCAATACGAAAAGAAATCCACGGAAATCGCGGAGATAAAGGACAAGCTCGAAAAATTGCGCGTGGAGCGGAATGCGATAATGGACATGGTGAATTCCATAGAGGAGAAGAAGAAGGAAGCCTTCTTCGAGGCGTTCAACGCCGTCAACGAGAACTTCGGGAACATGTTCAAGTACATCAGCATGGGCGAGGGCTATCTCCACCTGGACAACCCCGCGGACCTTTTCAACAGCGGGATGTACCTGAAGGTGAAGAGGAACAACCGGGAGAGCTCGCTGGAGGCCCTTTCCGGAGGGGAAAAGACGCTGCTCGCGCTCATGTTCGTCTTCGCCCTGCAGTTCTACAAGCCCTCCCCGTTCTATATTCTGGACGAGGTGGACCAGTCCCTGGACAAGGTGAACTCCCAGCAGCTCGCAAAGCTCCTGCGCAGCATCTCCTCCCAGTCCCAGTTCATCGTGGTTACGCACGACGATTCCATACTGGGGATGGCGGAGGCCATAATGGGCGTTTCCAGGGTGGACGGAATCTCAAAAATAGTCGGAGTGAAAATACCGAAAGCCAGCTGATTTTTCACTGCCTCTCGGCCACGCCGGTTATCCCCATCACCGTTTCTCCGAGCACGCTCGCGTTTATCGTCACCGGGATGGTCCCGTTCATTTCCCCGGAGGTTATCACCTCTGCGGAATCAGTGTAGAAATTGTAATCGCCTATCTTTTCCGGTATCCTGATGGTATAAATGTATTTCACTTCCGGGGTGAGATTGAGCGCGGGCTGCGCCTCCGAGTGGATCACCAGCGAGGAGTTCATGAAAACGGCATCCTGGCCGAAATCCTGCAGCACCCTGGCCTTGTCCGTGAAGTTCTGCCCCACGGTTATCGCCCTCTCGCTTATCGTTCCCACATAATCGAATTTCTTGGAAATCATCTCCTGCGGGGTAAGCGAGTTCGCGAGAATCACGTTGTTGTTCCTGGTGTAGTCCACATTCCCGGCCCCGAACTCGGTTTTGAGGGCGTCCACATCCAGGTTCCTGCTTTCCCACGGGATATTGAAATAGTAGGTCTTTCCCGTGGATTCGGATATCTCCGCATCATAGTCAATCAACTGGGCGGAAAGCATCGGAGAGATGCTCTGCATCCCGGTGGGCGTCTCCCCCTGCGTCTCTATCACCAGCCTCATGAGCATCTTTCCCCCGATTTTCGAAACCGGCTCGGCCATGTACTCGAACTTCGTGCCCATTACGTTTGCGGTGCTCCCGTTCGCGAGGGCCATGCTGAAGTATGCCGGCATCCCCAGGGTTGCGAGCGTATAGGCGGTTATGTTCATTCTCTTGAGTTTTGAGTAGACCTCGGGGGTTTGGGACGAATCCGACACCGAGATGACGCTTCTCGCGGTCTCGTTGATTATGTCCTCCACGCCCTGGAGCCCCGCCACATAGCTTCTCGTGGAATCGTTTAGCTGCCCGTCGACATAAAGGTAGGGCCTGTAGTCAAGGATGGTAATATTCACTTGCGCCACCCCGCTATAGGTCTGGTTCCCGAGGCTTTCATCCTGGGTGGTGGTGTTCTTGGATCCCAATGCGAAGGATTCAAGCATGAAGGCGAGGCAGACCAATACGACCACGACCTGGATGATCAGCTGCTTCGTGTTGGTCTTTTTCTCTTCCGTTTTTCCCGGGGCTTGCGCCCCCGTCTTCTCTTCCATGTGGACTTGGGGGGAATCGCACCCCCGGCCTCTCGCATGCCAAGCGAGCGCTCTGCTGCTGAGCTACAAGCCCGAGAAACGCGGAGGGGAATGCCCCCTCCCCATATTTTCTTCTCCTAATTCTCCCCTGATTATTCAGGAGGGAGAGATGTATATCACGCTGTCCCCGCGGAGAAGGGCCGTTCCTATGCCCTTCTTCACCTCGTCGTTCACGAGAAGCTCCGCCTTCTCCAGCACAATGTTCATGTGCACATCGTATGCAACCATGACTCCCCTGAACGTCACGCCGCCCTTCAGCCCTATCACGACCGTGTTGTTAAGCGCCGCGTTCAGCACATCAAATGGCCTTCTTTCTGTCATTCAAATACACCCTAAAAAAACAGTTGAACTTGCACAAAACCCTTTATATTGATTTCTATCGCTCCAACTCGTCGTATATCTCGCCCACCACTTCCTCGATTATGTCCTCCGTGGTAACCACGCCCATCGTGAGGCCCCTGTCGTCCCGCACCACCGCGATGTGCTGCCTCTTCTCCTGCAGCTCGCGGAACAGTTCGTCTATCCTCTTGTCGCCCAGGACGAATTTTATGGAGCGCTTCATTTTTTTCAGCGGGCGCGCCGTGTCCCCGCGCAAAACATAGTCCAGCAAATCCTTTATGTACACCTTGCCGGTGATGTTGTCCATGTCGCCCTCGTAGATTGGAATCCGCGTGTGAGTCTTATGCAGCCGCCCCATCTCGTCTATGAGGTCCCTTATGGTGGCCTCCTCCGGCATCGCGAACACCTGCTCCCGCGGAACCATCACGTCCTTCGCCTTCTTGTCCCCGAACTTGAAGAGGTTCTGCGCGAATTCCCTCTCAACCTTGCTCACTTCCCCCTCCGTTGCCCCGAGGTCCACCAGCGAAAGGAGTTCTTCCTCGGTGATCTTGGGGTACTTTTGCGTGAATCCCATCCTGGAACGCACGGCGATGCTCAATTTCTTGAAGCACCAAACGATCGGGTATAGGAGCCACCTGATATAGTAAAGCGGGGTGGCAGCAAACAGCCCGAGCTTCTCCGCATTGGCCACCGCAAACACCTTCGGAGTTATCTCCCCGAAAGTGAGCAGCAGGAGCGTCATCACCCCCGTCGCTATCGCAACGCCCGTGCTACCGTACATTTCAATCGCGATGTTGGTGGCGAAGGCGGCAGCCCCGACATTGACCACGCTGTTGCCTATGAGAATCGCAATCATGGTCGAATCCTGGTGGTCCTTCAGGTATTTGAGCTTCCCGGCGGCCTTGCTCTTCTCCATGTCAAGGACTGCGTTTATGCGCGTCTTCGATAGGCTCACAAGCACAATCTCGGACGACGAAAAAAAGGCCGAAAACGAAAGGAGAACGGCCATTATGAGCACGTCTAGCCAGAATTCCATTGCACTCACTTATTTCTAAATGCTTTAAACGCTATTGCTTCACCGGGCCGATAATAGACCTGATATGCGGGCCCGTGCTCGCGAAGCTCTGTTAATCATAATTTTTTAGTTATTTCTTCCAGCCTCTTCAGCGATTCCTTCGGCTTTTCTATAGTATTCAGGATGTAGACCGGCATCCTCGAGAAGATTTCCTTGAAGAAGGCCGCCCGCACCTCCCTCTTGCTCCTGTCCCTCACCAACTGATGGGGGTTGCAGAAATCGTTCTTCTGCAGGAATGCGAGCGCCTCCCCCGGCTTCACTTCCCTGAACGGGGGCTTCCCCGGCTCCCTCATTAGAATTACTGCGGCGCGCATCTCCGAGGTCTGTTTTATCTTGTCCTCCCCAAAAAGCATCTTCACGTCCACGACCGCCCTCCCCTTGTTATCATATTTTATCGGCGCCTTGGTCAGGATGCCCTTGTATTCCTTCCAGTCCTCCTCTATATTTCCCCGTATGTATGAGTTCTTCTCCGCGGAATAGACGCTCACCCCGTTCCCCACTTTCACGAAAAACCAGTCGTCCGTAAGGAACGAGGCCTTGCCGTCAAGCAATAATCCATACGTAAGGGTCGTCTTCCCGCTTCCGCTCGGCCCTATTATGCCCACCCCCCTCCCGCCGAAATCCACATAGCTCCCGTGGATGGAATACCGGCGATGCTCTGAGGAAAAGTCCTCCAGGAACTCCGCAACCAGCGCCAGCGCGATGCTTTTTACCCACCCGTAGTAGTCGCATCCCTTTATGATGACGGTCTTGGAGCTCCACTCATACATTACCTCTAATTTTTCTCCCCCTACCGCAATCACCCTTCCGTGCGGCCTTATGCTCTCCATCATGGGGCTGAAGCT
>CAIXOA010000085.1 GCA_903920925.1 uncultured Microcaldota archaeon
AGCGCGTTTGGCCGCTCCGCCACCCCTGCGCATGGCCGCCAATCCCGCATAAATAATACGTACATATAAAACGGCATCTTAGTCTAAGGGAAAAACTCTTTATAAATTCATATCTTCGTTTTTCCAAGTTTCATTAAATGCCGGTATTGCCATTCCCGTTCTTTGGCTATGGCGGCATCCGCATCAGAAGAGTTGGCGGCCCTATGGATGGCTTGCAATGCATAAATTGCAGCACCAACAGAATGGGTGGGGACATGTGCAGTTGCAACCGCCTGGCCTGCGGCACGGGCAGCGGAGCGAGCGGCATTATCTTCTCCTACCTCGCGGGCAGCCGCATGGGAGTCAAGCGCAGCTTTGCGTATATCCGCCATCTTGAATATCCCGGTGCGTATCCATTTTCGGAGTGCTTCAATAGCTTTTCTGGGGCGCCGGTCTTTCGGATATTTTTCCTCAAAGTATGGCATGACACGCTCGGCACAATCAACCGCCCAGACTGCTAACGTTTTATGGCCGGTTTTTCCCACAAGATCCATAATTCTCTCGTCTTTATAGCGCGTAAGTGAAAATTTGGATTTCATATTCTCATCACGTCTTTGCATCCATGAACTCCCGCAAAAGCGAAGTCGCATAGCTTCCCGAAGGCAGGGAGAACCTGAACTTATTCTCAGAAAATGAGAAATCCACATAAGGCGCCATAAGAGTTCTGTACGCCCCCTTCGAACTTATCTCCGGAATGGATTTAATCTTGAAATCCCGCGGCGAAATCCCGTGCCTGTCCAGTATCTCCTGCTCCCGTGCATTAGGTTTAGTTTCATACCCAACTATCCTTCCGCAGAGCCACGCATCCCCCTCATTCGCCCTCAGCCCGCCTTCGGAATCGGGCTTCGGCCGAATCTCCTCAATCACGGGGAATCCCGCCTTCTCAGCGCAGAAATACTCCCCCTCTTCCGGCGCCATCTCCCCCTCCTTCACCCTTTCCGAAACCATCTCATTGAACAAATAAGACTGGAACGCATGCACGAACATCAACAGGGTGGGCCGCGGCAATTGCCTGAACGCCCCTATGAAATCATTCGCCGATTTCGCCAGCCATGTGAGCATCGTCCTCTCCGGGCGGAGATGCTTCGGGAATTCGGAAAGCGCACGCGCAAAATCCATGTGCTCGGAGAGCGCCTTCCTCGCCTCCACACTCTTCTCATTCAATTCCCCTGCCGTAGCGCAGAGGAACTCCATCGCCGCCTCTTCGAATTGCCTCGCAACCATCATCTCCCCTATGATATGGGTATTATGCCTCGTGCTCCCGAACCTCTGGGGGCCGAAATAATTCGGGAACTTCCCGCCAAGCTCCAGATGAATGGATTTTACTCTCTCTTCCGCTTCAGAATTCTCTCCGCGCCACCCAATGGTAAACCTGTTCCCCAGCAAATCCCCCATCTTCACCTTCTCCGCGGCGTTCCAAGCCCCAAGAATAGAGATGTCCTTTGCCCGCACCGCTAGTATCTTATCCGGAGCAATATCAAAAACCGAAACCAACTGCACCGAAACCGCGGTCTTGTCCTTGGTCCCCGCATAATCGAACCTGCTCTGCCCCACATGCAATCTTTTCGATATCTCCTTCACCGCGGCAGCGGTAGTCCAGTCCCTCTTTTCCACTACAAAATGGGTAAACTTTCCTTCCGTACCAGCCCTTTCAACTTTCTTTCCTTTCTCCAGCGCTGTCCCATCCAGCATTATCTCTTCCACAAGGAAGGACTCCGGCTCGAATTTTATCTCGCCCCCGATTCCTGAAGAAGGCGAAAGGTAAGACCAGGAAAAGTCCCTCATTTATTTTCCCCCTGGTATTTCCCCGAGTAAAGCTCCTTCGCCACTTCGGATAATTTCACGAAAACAAGCTGCCCAACCCTGGCGTTCCTCCTGAACCTTCCCCCATGCGGATTGGAAACAATAAGAAGCGCCTCGCTTCTCCCTTCGTACCCCGGGTCCCACACCGCGCATTCCAGCGTCATCCCGCACCTTAAGAGGGAAGAGCGCGGAAAGCATAGCGCGGCCGCATCCGAAGGTATCTTCACATACTCGTTGAACATTACCTTGTAGCATCCGGGGGCCAGATGAACCCAATCATTCTCAAAAGGAATCTCATGCGTCCCGGAGATTTTCCTTTCCTTGTTGTCGAAATCAATGCTCCCGGGGTCGGAAAAAGCCAAAACCTTCTTCAATGTCATGTCCACGCCCGCGGGCTGGAATTGCGAATCCCCTATGAACTCGGTCACAAAGGCGGAAGACAATATGTGCTGTTTTGGAATAATCATAAGAACTCCCATCTCACTTTATGGGAAAACGTTTAAAACATCATAATCCATCCATTCCCCCATGGCTGATGAAAGGGCCTGGCTGGCCACCAACAGGCTGGAAGCATTGACGGACGGAATATTCGCCTTCGCAATGACGCTGCTCGTGCTTTCGATAATGGTGCCGGACGACCCTGGCCAAAATGGCTACATGCCCAACGCAACGCTCCAGCAGATGTTGGTGCACGAATGGACGGTATTTCTCAACTATACAATCGCCTTCCTGCTCCTCGCAAGCTTCTGGATGAACCATTCCAGGGAATTCAACATGATAAAAGCCACCGAGCACAGGCACACCTGGATAAACATAATCTTCCTC
>CAIXOA010000086.1 GCA_903920925.1 uncultured Microcaldota archaeon
CCGAGAGGCCTCAGCCTCGCAACAATCCCGCTCAGCCCCGCCTCCTCCACGCTCTTCACGACCTCATCCACGTTCTTGTACGCATCCGGCGCCTCTTCCGAGAGCGTCTTCCTGTCCATGGCATGCACGTAAATCCCGCGCCCCCACAATTCCTTCGCAATGTCCTGCCCGCGGTGCCTGTCTATCGCGGAATGCCTGCTCATCGTCCTCCCGCTCCCGTGGCAGGTGCTTCCCCAGCTTAATTCGAGCGAGCGTTCCTTTCCAACCAACACATATGAGGCGGTGCCCATGCTCCCCGGAATTATTACTGGCTGCCCGGCATTTCTGTAAAGTTGAGGAAGTTCCTCCCTCCCTTTCGGGAATGCGCGCGTCGCCCCTTTCCTGTGCACAAGCAATTTTCTCTTCTTCCCGTCCACTGAGTGCATCTCCTCTTTAGCTATATTATGCGCCACATCATAGACCAGATCCATCTTCTCTCCGGTACCGGCTCCAAACACGGAATCAAAGCTCTCCCGCGCCCAGTGCATAATAACATGCCTATTGGTGAACGCATAATTCACCGCGCACTTCATCGCTTTCAAATAGTTTTGCGCTTCTTTCTCGCGGAGAGGCGCATAAACCAATTCCCTGTCCGGCATCGGAAGATTCAATCTCTTCGCCGCGCCCATCACGCTCTCAAGGTGGTCGCTGCAAATCTGGTGCCCGAACCCGCGCGAGCCGCAGTGAATCATCACCGTTACCATCCCTTCACGCAACCCGAAAGATTTCGCACTTTTCTCATCAAATATCTTCTCCACAACCTGCACTTCAAGAAAATGATTTCCCGCTCCCAAAGTTCCAATCTGCGCCTTCCCCCTCTTCTTCGCGGTGGGGGAAACAACGGAAGCGTCCGCCCCGCCCATCCTTCCATACTCTTCCGTGCGTTCCTTATCAGCCTTCCTCCCGTATCCCTTTTCTATCGCCCAATCAATCCCCTGCAAGGATACGTCGTCAAGTTCGGCAGGCGTAACCCTCAGTTTCCCCTCGCTCCCGACGCCCGAGGGCACATCTACAAAAAGCTTGTCGCAAATCTCCCGGATTTTCGGGCGCACATCCTTTTCCTCAAGCGGCGTGGTCAATAATCTCACTCCGCAATTTATGTCATAACCAACCCCGCCCGGGGAAACAATTCCGTCCTCCGCATCAAAGGCAGCCACCCCGCCAATCGGGAACCCGTATCCCTCGTGCCCGTCCGGCATAAGCATCGCGGCTTTTATTATTCCATCCAATTGCGCCACATTCCCCAGTTGCCAAAGAGTCCTGTCCTTCTTCATCCCCTCCATCATCGTGGGAGTGGCGAACATCAATCCGGGGACCTTCATCGCCCCTTCCTTCTCCATCTCGAATATTGCTTTCTCTTTTTGTGTAATATTCATAAACATCCGAACCTATTCCGGAATCCAGCCTTTAAAATTAATGCCCTTCCCTGAGCTTGGAAAGGATTCTCCTCGCCGCAACCCTCACGTTCGCGTCCTTGCAATCCACCGCGGCCGCCTCAAGATAAGTCCTCGCCCACTCGTTTCCGTTTGCCGTGAACGCACTAACCACGCATTTCCTGCTTGTTAGGCTCCCATCCACATATCCCCCCAGGGCGGCGAGTATGGAGTCTTCGGTGTTGATTGCAATGAGGGCCATCGCCGCACTTTGCGCCTCAACGAAGTCGCACGATTTCACCAGCCTCTCAAGCGGCTCTATCGCGGTAATGCAGTCGATATGCCTCCATTCGGCGAGCCTTCCCAGAAGGTGCGCGGCCTTTGCGCTCTCCAGCCCGCCCTTCGCTATTTTCTCCACGAGCCTGGGAACGGATTCCTGGCCCATCCTCCTTATCCTCGGGACCGCCGTGGCATCCGGCAGGTCAAGGCAAGAGCCAACCCTGAACCTGTTCCATGCCCGCTTCGGCCATGCCTGGGGCTCCGCATCTCTTTCTGCGCCCTTGTGAATAGTAGTCATATCAATGCATGTGTAGAATTATGCTTTTAAATGCGCCATTCTTTTTAAACTTTCCACCACATATAACTATCCTATGCCCGCGCAGAAAACCGAAGCCGAGAA
This sequence comes from uncultured Microcaldota archaeon, assembly GCA_903920925.1. Taxonomy (GTDB): domain Archaea; phylum Micrarchaeota; class Micrarchaeia; order Anstonellales; family Bilamarchaeaceae; genus CAIXOA01. Next base: position 2,092 of record CAIXOA010000086.1, read on the forward strand.
GAGGGTTTCCGCAAACCCGCCCAGGAAGAGCTACCCCCCGCTTGGGGCGGAGAGGGCAAGCGGCCCTTTAACCTCGGCAGAAGCCCGCATAAGGGCGGCCCTGAAGGAAGGGAACCCCGAGGCAGTATCCGACATGGGCTCACCGGCAAAGCCGGTATTGTTAAGGATTCTCGAAAACCCGAAGGAGGAGTTGGTTCTCCGCGTTGCCGCGGCAGAATCCGCCCTGGAAATCTGCGGCGAAAACATTACGGCGTACGACCGCGTGCTCAGCCTGCTTTTGATGGGCGATGCCGATGAAGTTTCCTCGCTTGGCGGGGATGCCGTGCTCCCCCTCGTGAGCATAATCAAAAACGGGGGGGAGAAGCCCGAGTTGAGGAACCTTTGCGTGGATGCCCTTGTATCAATCTCATTGCGCCCCGGGAACGGCCGCACGCTGCTTTCGGTCGTAGCCGGGTTTTCCTCCCTCGTTGCAAATGAGCAGGAATTCCCCGTCCTGAGGGCGAACATAGCCTTTGGGATAGTTGAGCTGTATGCCACCTGCGACAACGCCAAGCGGAGGATGATGCGAAGCGCTCTTGAAAAAGCGGCAGAAAGCAAAAATGAAAAGGTCGGGGGATTCGCCGCCGATGCGCTGGAGCTCCTCGAACAGAAGGAACCCGCATGCGCCCAGGACGAAGGCGAGCCCACGGTCAGGATTCCGGAGACGAAATGAGCTCTTCTATTGCCCCCTTCAATCCTTTTCTCAATTCGAATTCGGTTAGCATGTCCATTATCCTCTCAGCCCTCGGGTAATCGCCCAGAACGGCATAGGAATAGCCTATTCCTGCGAGAATTTCCTCCCTTTCCCTCCCCTCCTGGGCTTCTGTGGCGCAGTTGAACGCCATGTCCATTATCGGCCAGGGGTCCAGCCCGGACCTTCGGAAGGCGTCCGCCACATCCACCATAAGTTCCGCCGCCAGCAGCCGGTCCGCCTGGGAATCCGCGGCTACGGCCGCCTCCCTCAGCATGGGCATCGCGTCGCCATCCATCTCAGCCCTTATGAGCGCAATGAGGCACAGCCTCTTGACTCTCTCCATGGAATCCCAAGCAGGAATCTGCCTCACTTCCCCGAGCATCTCCTGCACTATGGGCTCCACCTCGTTCGCAAGATGGGCGAATTTATTCGGAGGATTAGGTTCCATAG
>CAIXOA010000087.1 GCA_903920925.1 uncultured Microcaldota archaeon
CCCTTGGAAAGGGAGCCCCTTGGCTCGCAAATCCCAACCCTAACCCTGCCCGTGTTAACCATCGCTGTCTGGGAAAGGGAGAGCGCGGGGGGCAGCTTCACGTCCGCCTCGTACCACACGGGCAAATCGCGCGTAGAATCTATCCTTATGATTATTTCCACGGAATCCGCGCGCCTCGCGGCGAGCGGGCCCGGATAGATTGAGAGTTCCGCCTTCATGTTTCCACCCCGCCAATAATATGCAAAATCAGGAATATAAGGCTTGCTAAAATGGGGGGTTATGAGTACCCTAGAGAGAAGGGGGACCTCCCCCTTCCTCTTGGTGTGGAATTAGTAATATAAAGTATTGGCTGGAAGGGATTCCCATGAACTTTGCACATTTGATTATTATGCTCGGGATGGCGGCTTTTGCCGGATGCTGCTGCCTTGGAGAGGGCCTTGCGTCCGGAAGCTCTTCCTGCTCGCTCGGGACCTACGGAGAAGCCTGCACGAACCTTTGCGACCGGACGGGAGGGGACAACTGCTTCACCAAGTGCATGGACGAGGTGCGCGCGCGAGGAATGGGGGACGCGACGACCTGCTGCACATCCACATACAGAGACAAGTGCCAGCAGATATGCAACGAATATGGCTCGTACGGGATGGACGAATGCATGAGCGACTGCTCCGGGCAGTTTACGGAGCTCGGATTCTCCATGGACGAGTGCGCCCTGCCGGTGTGAACATGATACCGGAATCAAAATTCATACGGAAGGAGATAGTGCTGCGGAACATGTGGCTGGCCGATGAGGTGCGGCTCACGCGCAAGTCCATGGTGAGGTGGGTGGCGCTTTCTCTCGGGCTCATTTCCGAGAAGGAGAGCAGGGATTTGATTGTGGAGTTATTGGACGTGCTCTTTGAATTCTTTGCGAAGGGAGAAGAGCCCACGACGCAGGAGATACTGGACAGGCTGAAGGTGAAAACGAGCGAGGAGCCGAACCCCAAGGCGGTGTATTATCATCTGCAGAAACTGATGGACCAGGGATTATTGCAGAGGGAGAAAGGGAAGTATTTCATCTCGCGGGAGAACAAACGGCTGTCTGTTGCGGTGAAGGAACTCTACTTGAAGGAAGTGAACGAATCCCTTTCCGAAATCACCAAAGCGCTGGAGATGCTTGAGAAATAACTATTGCGGAGGAATCGAGTTCCTCCTGCGCGGCTGAGGGGGAGCGATGGAAACCCTCGCCTTGGGGCGCAGAGACCTGGGCCTTTTCCCCTTTTCCGCGAGCATGTCCTTGATGTATTCCAGGGCGATGGCGGGATTCTTGTTGCAGGCGACTGCGTTGCCTTCCGCATCCCTGGCGAACTTTATATTTAAGCGCCTCTCCTGGCGCAGGATATCGTCCTTGTCCGCGTTGCCGGAATTGTGCAGGATGGCCGCGCCGGGGAACTGCGAGGCTAAGAGCGGCGCTATTTTCTCGAAGGCGTTGCAGCGGTCCGCTATCATGTCGTCAAGTATGTAGGCGTCGTAGCCCCTGTCCGCGGCCCGGAGGTAGCCGCCGAAGCTTATCACGCTGTCCAAGACTACGTCGAAACCCTCGCGCCGCGCCCTGTCGAAAGCCGCCCTGAAGGCACGCACATGCCCGGGATCGTCCTCGATTAGAAGCACCCTTATTGTCATTTGGCATTCCTGGGGGTTATTTGTGGGGCATACGAATAAAAAGCTGGTTTTATCCGGGTTCGGCGGGATGGATGGAATGAAAAGGCGAATATGTGTTTATAAATAGGGAAAAGTGAATATTTAAAAATATTGCCTGAGAGGATATATGAGTGGATTTTATGGCACATACTCAAAAAGAAAAACATGGCGCTGCTTTGGATACAGTGAAGGCGCAGAAGCCGAGGCGGGAGAAAGCCGGGATGGGCTCAGGAAAGAAACTGGAGCCTGACCTGAATGCATCGGCAAAGGGCGCACGAAGGACAGGCAAAGGGGAGGAAAGGGTGCTGGAGACGTGGGAAGTGGCATGCTCCGTATGTGGAA
>CAIXOA010000088.1 GCA_903920925.1 uncultured Microcaldota archaeon
CCCCCGCCCACCGGCCCTATGAACTGGAACATTGTGAAGCTCTGCGCCTGGGAGCCCCATATGTAGGAAAGGTTAACCGTATAGAACACGAACGAAAGCGCCGAGAAGAGAACGAGGAATACCCCTAGCCTGAGTTTATCATCCATAATCCCACAAAGGGGAATTAGTAAAGTAAAATATAAAAGGCAATTGTTCAGGCAATTACTCCAGAGTACCTGTGGCCGCCTATCTCAACGGTGAATGCCTGCGGGTTTACCGCGACATCCGTGAAGGCCGCACTGATATCTGCCACGCCCTGCAGGTTTCCCTTTATCAGGAAGCAGCCCATCCTGCCCTCCGCGCCCTTCACCCTCAGTGCATCAATGAGCTTGGGTTTGCCCTTCTCCCACTCGGTCTTTATGCATCCCGCGTGCACGGAAGCCTCTTCGCCAAAGAGCAACCTGCCCTCGACCTCGCTTCCGTCCGTGAATTTGAATTTCGCACCCAGGATTTCCTGCTTTGTGAGCGCGCTGGCCTTTCCGCTAAGCACTCCTTCGAGCTGCGCCTTCAGCTCTTCCAGCTCGGCTTCAGCGGCCACATCGCCCCAGCTCATCGGGTCGTCCTTCGCGCTCTGCGTTCCCCTGATGCGTATCGCGCTTGCGAGGCAGAATTCGCATACAAGCGTCATTCCGTCTCCGCTGACGCGGGGAGTCATCCTGAAGTCGTTGCCATCCTTCTCAAGCGCAAGCAAATAGGCTGCGCTCCCGGACTGTGCGATGAGCACGCTTCCCAGGGGAAGAAGCCCGCCCCTTATCTCGAGCTTCTCGGGCTTTCCGTCCTTCCCCATCACAAGCCTTGCCTTTCCACACACCTCTGCGCCGTCAATTTCGCTGACAGCCACCCTAATCATCCTTACGATTGAGTATGCGCCCTCCGCTCTTACCTCGGGCCTCTGCCTCATCTGCCTGCCCAGGGAATCCACCATGGTCTCCTGTGCTTTTATCTGTTCATTCATGGTAATCTATATGTCATAAGCCATATTTAAACCTTATGGTTTTAAGTGTAAAGATGTGTATATAATCATTTATTTAAAACCAGGCGCAGATTTCCCTCCGGTGCGAACATGAAAAACGCCATTGTGCTATTTGCCTTCGCGGCATTACTGGTTTTCGCGGGATGCGTTTCCGTCGAGTACACGCACAAGCAGAACGAGGACGGGAGCGCCGACCTCACCATATTGATGGATGCGACCGGGATGGTGCAGCTGCAGGGCCAGGCGGCGGTCACCGCCAGCCTCCAGCAGTCCTGCGACGAACTAAAAGGGCAGGTGCAGGGCCTCCAGTGCGAGGTGGACGGAGTGATGCTCACAGTGCAGAGGCACTACACGAAGGATTCCGCATACTACTCATTCAGTGACGAGGGAGACCTCTTCTCGCACAGGTACGTGCTTGAGGTGGACAGCGTTCCCACAGTTGGCAGGGAATCCGGCGGCCAGGCGGTAAACACCACCATCACCTACACGCGCCTCTCCGACCCGGCAGGGCTCCAGTCCGCGCAGGGGATGCGCGCGGTCGGCATAACCGCCTACTACACCGTGCAGGTGCCCGGCGAGATAAAGGAGGCGGACGGCTCGCTCATGTTCTCGGGGAGCACGGCGAAATACGACCTTCTCTCCATCATGGGCGTGCGCAAGATGCGCGTGGTCTCAGAAAGCATAAATCCAGTTGGCTACGTGCTGGTGCTGCTCGCCATAATCGCCATCGCGTTCGTTGGGTTAAGGATGCTTTCCGGCGCCAAGCCCTCCGGCAGAAGGCGGAGATGAGCCCCCTGCGGCCAAATCACGGTCATTGCCTCTTGCGGCAGCCGGCTTGCCGGCAAATCCGAACATTTTTATTCCTTCTCTTCGGACTATTCGCATGAGGGGGCTGTTGCTCTTCCTGATGTTCGTCTTTCTCCTCTCCGCAGAGATTAGTGTGTATGCCTCCCAGATAGAGGG
>CAIXOA010000089.1 GCA_903920925.1 uncultured Microcaldota archaeon
GATGCTGTCAATCCAGCCGAAGCACAGCGCCTCCTCGACCGCATCATTGTAGGGGATTCTCGGCCTGCCGGATGATTTTCTGCAATAGATTAGCCAGATTTCCTTCTCCCTTTTGTGGTTTTTGGAAAGCCACGAGCACCAGGCCTTCCTCTCATGTACGTAGAGAGTTTTCCTCAGCCCCATGCGAATCAGTCCCTGCGGAGGAACAGTGCGCCCGCGAATGCGGCCAGCACAAAGGCCGTGCTGCAGCATGTGTAGTGTGTGCCGCCGGAAGTGTCCGGGGCAACCGGTCCCCCTGCAGCCACCTGGGCCTCGCATTGGGAAACGCAGGCGTCATAGCCGGAGGCAGGTGCGCGGCAGTCGTCGAAATCCGTGTCCCAGGCGCCGTTGTAGTCCCTGCAGCAGGTGTGCGCGCAGTCGCTCGCGGCGAAGGCGAGGGGAGGCGCGAATGAGAAAACCAAAACCAGGGCAAGCATCAGGTTTTTCATGGAAGCCTATTGCACACAAACTTTTTATCGGTTTTCAATCTGCTGGGACATGGTGAGGAGATGCTGTGCCGCCGCATAATCCTTATTAATGCGTGTCTTGAGATACTAGCCGATGGTCCCATGGCATCTGTAATCAAATTCCTTGTTTTGTTGGCGGCTTTATTTATCATTCCTCTATCTTCGGCGGTGAGTGGCAGCACCATAAATCCGGGGCTCACCCCGCTGGCGAACAACACGCTACCATCGGGCGGCCTGCTTTCGAACATCACAATCCTCCCATCGGCACATGTCCTGGCCTTGAATCCGGCCATCATGGAAGCGCTCAAGGAAGGGCCGATGGTCTACGCCGCCACAACCAAATCGGTTCTGGTGATTGATTCCTCCACATTGAGTGTGGTTTCCAGCATCAAGCCGGACGTGGACACGGCGCATATATACGGGGTCGCGGTGTCTCCGGACGGGCAGTTCGTATACATTGCATACTCATGGGCCGTCCACCAGCAGGACCCCTATGGCTATGGCGAAGGGTACAACCAGTTCGCGCGCGTGGTGCGCATCAACGCTTCCTCGCAGCAGCCAATCGATTACTACGAGCTTGACGGCATCGAGCCGGAGCACCTCGCGGTCTCCCCGGACGGAAGGGTATACCTGGGCTACCAGAAGTATGGCTATCCGGAAAACGGGGGCATAAGGATAATGGATTTCCAGCAGGGGAAAATGTGGAACATAGACATGAAATACATTACCATGATGTATGATATAGAGTTCTCCCCGGACGGAAACAAGGTATACTACTCGGGCTGGTGGGACGCGCCATCGGTATACGAGCTGGACTGGAACGCGAATACTGTACACTACAACAAGCTTCCCGGAAACGCCTCTTCGGATTATTATTATGCGAGGAGCGTCGCGGTGGGCAGGGGCGGCACTATGCTCTACGCCACGATGACGGGCAGCACCGGCATATTCGCCATGAATACCCAGGACCACGGCAAGCAGGTCATCCCCACGGGCTACTATCCCATTGCGCTGGCGGCTTCCCCGGACGGAGAAACGCTTTACGCGATAGGCTACTTCTATGACACGGACAACAAGCCGATTTACCTCATCCACAAATATTCCGGGCTCAAAACCGTCGGCCCGCTCTATTCAGACCTGCTTGATTATATGGTCATTTCTTCGGACAGTTTCTACACCTATGATGCCACCAGCTACATCACCCCGCCTTCCGGCGACAAGCCCTCGCGCATCGCCGTGACATCGGACGGGAGATTCGCCTACATCTCTACCATCGCGGGTGACGGCGGCAGTAACGTATACGGGGATGGCGTAATCCTCTATGACCTCCAGTACATGAGCCAGGTGAAGACATTCGACGCGACGGACAGCCTCCACGATGTCGCGGTTTCCCCGTCCAAAATCCTCTTCTCTCCGCCGCCGGACTATGGCTGGCTGCAAAGCTCCGCGGGCTCAATTTTCCACGGCACCTTCACCGCCATGCTCCTTGTCCCGACCTCGTTCCATCCCGCGAACGGCACATTCGCCAAGGGGTACGATGAAGATTTATTCTCCATTTATGCAACGTTCTCGGACCTGCTGGACAACACCACGGTGAACAGCAACACCTTTTGGCTGTCGGACAAGGCCGGGAACAACGTCTCGGCCAAGGTCGTGGCGGCTTCCAAACTGGCGATACTTTCCCCGGATTCCCAGCTCGCGCCGAACACGGACTACGTCGCACACCTCTCCAAGGAAATCCGGTCCAAGGACGGCAAGCAGCTTTATGCGGACGTGGAATGGGGCTTCACCACGAAAAGCATCTCACGCGCGGCCTTACTGCCCATAAACACGCTGTTGAACCTCACCTCCGCCAGGAGAATCACTTCGCTCCCCCCTCTCAACATATCCATGCCGCCGGAGGCAAACAACTCTTCGCGCGGAATCCACCTGCCTCCGCCACAGGCGCAACAGCCGCAAAACCAGTCCGGAAACCAAACACAAAACCAAACACAAAACCAGACGCCGGGGCAAACCCAGGGAACCGGGCAGCCGGCAATACCTCCACTGCCCGGGCAGAACCTTTCGGAGCAGCCGAACGTTTCCAATCAGCAGCCCGCCGCCAACGCGACAAATGTGACGCAGCCTCCCGTGAATCAATCCTTGCCGGGCTCCACTCCGCCTTCGGCACAGCCTCCGGCCCAGAGCAATGACATATTAAGCATCATAATAAGCTTCTTCAAGTCGCTGTTCGGGATGAAATGAAATTTTAGTCAGACCGCACGCTAGGCTCTTGTGCCTGCCCTAGCTAGACAAGAAAGAGCCTAATCCACAACCTCGGCGCCTCCCGGGTCTTTGTTGAGTTCTGCTCTCTGGGCTTGGTGGCCTTGCGCACTCACAAGCACATCTACCTTCAGCCCATTCACGGAAGTATAGTATATGCTGTTAGGGTTTGCCCTGAAATGCCCTTGGGCTCCGCTTAAATCAATGTGAACGGATTTGTTCTGCCCTGCGCCCAAAACAAAGCCATCGAGAGGCAGCAGGTAAGACTGTTCCTGGCCGGTCACCGTATCCGTAATGTTGTACAGGACCACAAAATTGCTTATGTCCTGCCCGCCTTTGTTGCTTAGCACGATTTCCAGGTGGTCGGATGCGGGTTGTCTCGTAAGGAAATCATAATTGTTCTCCAACATTAATTCTTTTATTGAAAAATCAGCAACGCCGGTTGACTCTGGCGGCGGTGAATCTACATTAAGCGGATGTGCATCTTCCTTATCATTGATGCCGTCACCATCCGTGTCGGGATTTAAGGGGTCGGTTCCAAGCACCTTCTCCACCCTGTCCGGAAGCCCATCCCTATCGCTGTCGACGGCAGTTCCGGCAGCAGTGTTGTTGCTCATATTTGCTGAAGCCAGCCCGCCTGCGCCAGCTCCCGTGTGGTTGCTTGCTGCCTGATTGGCGATGCAACCTGCAAGAAACACGATTCCTCCAACCAGCAATATCCACATGAATGTTTTCATTTCGCATCATCCTCCAAGATAGTTTTTATTTCTCAGCAATAAAACGTAATCGGCAGTAAAACCGAGCAATACGTATAATATAAGCAACAGAATATTTCCGATATTATCTCCTAATATTGCCAATAGCGGCACACCATTATATGTGCTCTTAATTCCGAAAAGTGCGAAAATAATCCTCTCGTAGTTCTTCGTGACCGAGAGCTGCTCTATGAACTCCCGCATGCTCTCATAACCGCTGAATTTGCCCATGATTTGTTTTTCCAGCGGCTTGTCGATGTTCATGCTCTTAAAAAGGCCGCCCTGAACCTGGTTATCCGGGTCCATCGTGTCGCCTATCTGGGGTATGACCAAGACAACTATTAACCAGACGATAAACGAAAGGATTAATGCGTGGGAAATCGTCCTTTGGTGCAGGGAGAGAAAAAACGATATCATAAAGAACAATGCTATGTACATCGTTGAGAAAATTATGAAAAGCAGCACCTTCAGCAGTTCCGCGGAGCTCAGCGCGATTCCGCCGATGAAATAGATGCTCAGGGCTGCGGTGATTCCTACGATTGACATTAAAACCAGGATGAATAATGAGTTGCCAAGAATCTTTCCATACGCGACTTCTTTCTTCGTCACAGGCCTGGTGAGCAGGAGTTTGAGCGCGTCGGTATTCCGCTCTTTTGAAATGCTTATGTATCCCAATAGAAGGCCGATTATGGCCCCTACAATCTCGATGTGGTCGACCACCCCGCGAAGGAGGTTGAGGGGATATAATTGCGGGGGCGGGGCCGTTGGTTCTTTTCCCAGTTGCCTTAGCATATCTAGTGATTGCTGATACTCGTTAACCTGGCCATTGAATACGAAAAATGAAACCGTCAGGGACGAGACGGTTAAAATCGCGAGGAGCGCGAGCATGTAGATTAGTATCTGGCTGCGCGTGATTTCCTTGAATTCTTTCTTTGCGATTATGGCGATTCTATTCATAATCATCTCCCTGGGCGGCATCAAAATTCCTCACGGCATGATACGAAAGCCCCAGCGTGCCGAAAAACCACGCGAATAATATCAGCATGCGGCTTCCCTGGGGGTAGGGAGGCATGTTCGTGCCCGTTGTTTGCAGCCCGAGCACGGTTGCCGTGGCTTCCTTGTATTGTTCGGAGATTGAAAGGGGATAGGCTATCGAATGAAATGCCTTTAGTATCGGAGAATCGAGTACGCTGGTATCGGGCAAAACCGGGTTAAGCGAACTTGTCGGATAAAGTGCGGAACCGAATTCGGGGAGTGCAAAGGTGATGATTATCCACAGAATAAGCGGCAAAAGGATTGCTTTTGAGCTGTTGTCCGCATTCAAGCCAAAAAAGATGCCGATGTACGCAAAACCGGCCAGGTAAACAAAAGAAACCGCGTAAAAAGCGATTATGCCCAAAAACAGGGAAGGCGGCATGCCGCTTATCAGCGCCATGGAGACGGCGTATATAATCATGGACGAGAGGAGGGCGGCAAAAAGCATTTCCGTCGAAGCAAGTATCTTGCCAATAAAAAAATCTTCTTTTGAGAACGATTTCGAGAAAAGTATCCGTATCACTCCTGCTCTCCTGTCATTGACCGCAATAAAGTGCCCTAAAGTGATTGCAAGCAAGGCACCGATAAGGACGATATAGATAATCATGTTTTTCATTATGGAGAGCGGCGGTGTTGAAGCAAACGGATATGGCGGAAGGGGTTTTCCTACCTCCATGAGCTGTTTGGACGCCTCGCCATAAACCTGCAGGACCATGTGCTGGGAAGACCAGCTGATATACATGGACGCCAGGCTCATAAGAAGAAAAATCAGGAGTATGATGATGAACGTATTCTCCTTCATCAACAGCTTTAGATCCTTATTTGCTAATCTAATTCCTTGGTTTATTATCGGCATCACCATTGATTGAGAAGTAGATTTTCTCCAATGAATCCTCATTCTTAAACCGCTTCAGCGTATTCGCCAGGGTATCCGTGTAAACCAGTTTTCCGTGGTTAAGCACGCCAATAGCCGTGCAGGTCTTCGCCACCTCCACAAGAAGGTGGCTGTTCATGAAAATGGTCGTGCCCTCCTCCTTGTTTAACCGGATTATGATCTCCCTCAACTGGATTATGCCGGTTGGATCGAGCCCGGCACTCGGTTCGTCCAGGAAAAGGACTGCCGGCTTGTGGATAATCGCCTGCGCAAGGCCGATCCGTTGGCGCATCCCCTTTGAGAGTTCGCCTATTTTCTTATGCGCAAAAGATGTTGCCTGAAGAAACTCCAGGGTCTCGCCAATCGCGTCCCTGGGATGAGATATTCCTGAAAGCTGGGCAAAAAATTCCAGATTCTCGTAAGCCGTGAGCGTATCATAAAGCTGCACGTTCTCCGGGACGTAACCGATGTTCCGCCTTACATCCATCGATTGGCTGACAATGTCAAAGCCTGCTATCGTTGCACTGCCGCCAGTTGGCTCAAGAAGCGTCGTGAGCATATTCGTGGTGGTTGTTTTTCCTGCGCCGTTGTGCCCAAGAAACCCGAAAATGTCCCCTTTTTTAACGATTAGCGAGATGCCGTCCAGCGCAGTAAAAGCGCCGTATTTTTTTGTCAGGTTTTTTATTTCAATCATGCCCAATCCATACCCCGTTTAAGCCTAAGCTGATGGGCTTGCGGCCGCAATTGCGGTTGAGGCCGGAAGCGCGGATGCGACTGGGGCGCATCGCTTTATTTGCCATGCCCATCGCCTGCGTAAAGGTAAAACTGAGGCGATATAAATAGTCCATAGTTCAAAGATAGAAGCATAAACGCTCAGGGCTGCTCCCATAGCTCGATAAGCCCGTCCACAAGGGTATCTACGAAGCTAGCCTTGTAGGCGATTAGCAGTTTCATGATGCGTTCCTTTGGAATGCTTAGGGAATAAACGGTGTATCTGCCTTTTTTCCTTGCATCAATGGTGCCATTCCCAATCAATTTTTTGAGGTGCCATGACGTGGTTGAAGGCGAAAGCCTCACCGCGGAAACGATTTCCTCCTGGGTGCAGCCCTCATGGCCGAATACGTAAAGGAGAATCACCCGGACGCTTCTTTGGCGCAGCAGCATGAGAAGCTTTTCATCCGGGATGGGGTTGTTGATTGGAAAATACCGGACATTGCGCCCATCCCGCACTTCTTTTATGAGATGGTGCCTATGCAGGTACGCGAGGTGGTAAGAGGCTGACCCAAATGACAGCCCCGATGCCCGCTGGATTTCCCGGAAATGGGCTCCCGCAAACTGCTTAACGGTATCATAAAGCTTTTTTCTCGCTGCAAGTTCCAATGCAGGCGTCTGTTCTTCGTAGGGACTTTTGATATGCATCACTTCTTTATAATGCCGACGAAGAAGCAAAGGAGCACCACGAAGTCCAGCAGATGGGCAAGCGTATCCAAAGAAGACTGTTGCAATGAAAGCAGGTCGCTGCCGATGATCAGTATGCCCTTCGAGGCAAAAATGAAAAATGCAAGCATAACAAACAGGAATTTTTCCCTTCCGTCGCGCAGGTATGCCATGAGGCTGAGGGC
>CAIXOA010000090.1 GCA_903920925.1 uncultured Microcaldota archaeon
ACCGGCATGCTCGTGCTCGCCCAGTCCGGCGACACGCTGTTCCTGCACCAGTGGAACTGGAACGGCACCGGCAACGTGTATGCGGCGAACGCGGACGAGACACTGCACTGGGGCCTGATGCAGGCGCTCGGCAAGAACAGCACGGGCGGGAACTCCACTTCGGACTTCGAGGAATTGGACTCCCTCCTGGGCTACACAGCAATCACCTCCGAGAACGTGAACGCGACTTTCTCTTCGGACGGGAGCAACCCGAGGGAAACAGCGAACTTCACGGTCTACGGCAGGCAGATAGAGAACATCTCCATCGCGAACAGCACCAATTCAACCGCGCACCGCACCGGAATCCTCTGGGACATGTTCGGAGGGGCGCCGGAGTTCAACCCCACGGACAACCAGGCGGTGGTGTTCATGACCAACATCACGCAGAGCCTGCCGGGCAGGTACGACAATTTGGTGGATTACGAGATAAGGGTGCCGGGGAGCCTGGACACCTACAAGGGAACCAGCGGGCTGGTTTATTTCTACATCGAGCTAGAGTGATGATTATGGAAACTCCAAAAGGAATGCGGGACTTCCTTCCCAAGGACATGATGGTCAGGGAAGAGGTTTTCCAAACGATACGCGAGACGTTCCGGGAATTCGGCTACGTTCCATTGGAAACGCCCGCGCTGGAATACCTCTCCACTTTGAATGCGAAAAATTCCGGGGGGGAAGAAATAGCCGGGGAGATATTTGCGCTGAACGACGAGAAGCTCGGCCTCCGCTTCGATTTGACCGTGCCCCTCGCCCGCGTCGCCGCATCCACCTCTTTTCCCAAGCCGTTCAAGCGCTACCAGATAGGGCCCGTATGGAGGAGGGAGGAGCCCCAGAAGGGAAGGTACAGGGAGTTCTGGCAGGCGGACGTGGACATAATAGGGTGCGCGTCCATGCGCGCGGAGGGCGAACTGCTCGAGGTTGCTTCCCTGGCTCTGCGCCGCCTCGGCTTCGGGGAATTCAAGATTCTTCTCAACAATAGAAAGATACTGAACGGCGTTCTGGATGCCGCAAAAATAAAGGAAAAAGGGAAGGCGATGCGCATCCTGGACAAGGCGGACAAGGTCGGCGAGAAGGAAGCGGAGAGGATGATGCGCGAGGAGTTCGGGGAGAAGGGGGAGGAGATGCTTAAGATGCTTTCCACCAGGGGAACGAACGAGGAGAAACTCGCCTCGGTGGAGCAATACTCCGCGGATGGGGCGAAGGAACTCCGCGAGATACTTTCCTATTTCCAGGACGCAGTTATCGACTTGCGCATGGTGCGCGGGCTGGGCTACTACTCCGGCCCGATTTATGAAATAAAAGCGCCCGGCCTCGCCGCAACCATAGCCGCGGGCGGGAGGTATGACAAGCTCCTTTCGGTTTATGGGAAGGACGAGCCCGCAACCGGAATAAGCCTTGGCGTTGAGAGAATCGCTCTCCTCCTTTCCGAAAAGCACGAAGCGAAAACATACACGAAAATATTCATTGCCTCCCTCCCGGAAGCGTATTCCTATGCCCTCTCCGTCGCTAGGAAACTCCGGGAGGGCGGCATTGAAACCGAGACGGACCTGATGGGAAGGGCGCTCGGGAAGCAATTGGATTATGCCAATTCCCTGGGAATACCTTTTGTGGCAGTGGTCGGAAAGAAGGAAATGGAAGAAAAGAAAATAACTCTCAAGGACATGAAATCCGGGGCAAGCGGCTACCTATCCGTGGAAGACGCGCTCAAAAGGCTCAGGTGACCGGATGCCTGTTGCAGGCGATTGAATGGATGTTCCCGTACTGTATGTGAAGGGCAAGCAGGCGTTCAAGAAGAGCATGGGCTCCATGCGCCTCCTGGGGAACGCGGCGAACCTTGTGAAGAAGCTTTCCGAGGAATACGCCCTCTTCCACATAGTTGATTTGGATGCGCTGAACGGGAACAAGTCCAACTTCGATTTGTATGACAACCTTACATACTTCACGCACGTGCAGGTGGAGTGCAAGCCGGACGAAAAATTAATTGGGGCACTATTGCAGATGGAAGCCCGGGTTGTCGTGGATTTGCCCGCCAAGCTCGACTTTGAGAAGTTCGGGAAAAAGAAGAGCCTGCTCGTGGGGAAGGTGAAGCCCGGATTTGCGGAACCGTTCCCGCCCATCCGCGAAATCCTTCTCGATGGAAAAGATGACGAGCTTGCGAAGCGCATCCTGAACGAAGACAAGAGGCTCTTTGTGAGGAAGGAGCACTACCCCAAGGGATTCCGCAGGGCGTTCGGCGTGCTGTTTGAACTCTGATTTATATCCGTTTCCTTCCAAAATCCATCCATGGACATTCCAAAGGAAAATTTCTCCGAATGGTATAATGAGATAATCAAGGAGGCGCACCTCTGCGACCTTAGGTATAATCTCAAGGGATTCGTTGTCATCCCCCCGAACGCAGCCCAGGTGATGAAGACAATGTACCGCATCTACGAGGAGGCGCTGGAGAAGAAGGGGCACAAGCCGGCCTATTTCCCCGCCCTCATCCCGGAACGGAACCTGAAGGCGGAGAGTGAGCACGTGGCTGGCTTCGTCCCCGAGGTTTTCTGGGTGACGGAGGCAGGGCTGAACAAATTGGAAGAAAAACTGGCGATGCGCCCCACGAGCGAAACGGCGATGTACCCGATGTACGCCCTCTGGATTAACGGGAAATCGGACCTTCCGATGAAGATTTACCAGAGTTGCCAGGTGTGGAGGCACGAGACCAAGGCGACGAAGCCCTTCATCCGCACGCGCGAGTTCTACTGGATAGAGGCGCACGACGTTTTCGCGACAGAGGAAGAGGCGCTCATGCAGGTAAAGGAAGACATGGAGACTACGGAGGAAATCCTCCACCAGCGCTTCGGAATCCCCTTCATCTTCTTCAAGCGCCCCCAGTGGGACAAATTTGCGGGCGCAGTTGATACATATGCCGCGGACACATTGATGCCCGATGGAAAGACGCTCCAATTGCCTTCCACGCACATGCTCGGGCAGAACTTCTCCAAGGTGTTCAATGTAAAGTACATGGACGAGGACGGCGCACAGAAGTTCTGCTGGCAGACCTGCTACGGGCCGGCGATTTCCAGGATTTACGCATCTCTTTTCTCGACGCACGGAGACAACAAGGGGCTCGTTTACCCGTTCGAGCTCGCCCCGGTCCAGGTGATAATAATCCCGATAATGAAGAAGGACACGGAAGCGGAGGTGCGCAAAAAGGTGGAGGAATTGAAGGCAAAACTCTCCCATCTCCGCACGGAGGCGGACTTTTCCAACAACACACCCGGCTTCAAGTTCAACAAATGGGAACTGCTCGGCGTTCCCCTGCGCATAGAAATCGGGATGCGGGACATCCAGAAGGGCGCATGCGTGGTCGCCCGCAGGGACACGGGGGAGAAGAAGGAAGTGAAGCTCGAAAAATTGGAGGAAGAGATAAGGAAGGAAGGCGCCTCCCTTTCCGAGAACCTCTGCAAGAAAGCGGACTCCTGGTTCTCCGGGCTGATGCACGAGGCGGATTCGGACGCGGAGCTCGGAAAAGCGATAGAGAAAGGCGGATTTGTGCGCATTCCCTTCTGCTCGGACCAGAAGGAGGGAGAGGTTTGCGCAGACAGGCTGAAGGAGAAGCACGCCGTGAACATCCGCGGCTCCAGGTACGGGGACAAGGAGAAGCCCAAGGGGAAGAAGTGCGTCGCCTGCGGGAAGCCGGCGTCCATATTCCTCTATGCGGCGAGGCAGTACTAGCATCTTTATGAAAATCCTCATCACAGGCACCCCCGGGACCGGAAAAAGCTCGGTTGCGAAGGAGATTTGCGGCAGGACG
>CAIXOA010000091.1 GCA_903920925.1 uncultured Microcaldota archaeon
CGTCTCCCGCTCCCCAATCATGTGGGGGAGTATCCCGACCGTTCCCGCATACACCAGCGGGCGCGCGGTATAGCATTTCTCAAACACAACCGAACCATTCACCGTTGGTATGCCGCACATGTTCCCGCCGTGCTCGATGCCCCGCACAACCCCCTTCGCGATTCTTCTGGGGTGCAGGCAGCCCTTCGGCACGTCCTTCTCGTCCAGGAAGCCGAAGCAGAGCATGTTCACGTTCGCGACGGGCTTCGCGCCCAGCCCGGTTCCGAGCACGTCCCGGTTCACGCCGAGGATTCCGGTCAGCGCACCGCCGTAGGGGTCCAGCGCGGATGGCGCGTTGTGCGTCTCCACCTTCACCGCGATGTCGTTTTCCGGGTCGAACTTGATTATTCCTCCATTGTCCTTGAACACGGATACAACGTACGGCTTCCTGACCTCGTCAGTCGCTGATTTTATGTAGGTATCAAATATGGAGTCAATTTCTTCCGCATCGCCTTTGGTCCCGTCGCCCTCCTCCTTATACTCTATTTTTGCGTTGAATATCTTGTGCTTGCAGTGCTCGCTCCACGACTGCGCGAGCGCCTCCAATTCCACGTCAGTGATTCCCTTTCCGAGCCCGACCCTCTCCCTTTCCTTCGCCACAATCGGCTTGGCGAAGTGCGCCTTTATCGCCCTCATCTCATCCAGCGAAAGGGCGAGCGTCCTCTCCTTGCTCAGCTGCATCAGCCGCTCGTCCGAAACTTGCAGGTCTATCTCCTCGGCGATGGGCGCATGGTCCAGGTCAACCCGCGGGGCATACGGCTCGAACGTGTCGCTTTCCGGCTCGAAAACCCTCCATGCCTGTATCACCTCGTTCGCAAGCATCCTCTTCGCAATCTCGCCGACTACCGCGTCATCCTCAAAATCCGCCTTTATCGCATAAACGCGTGAGGTGTATACGTCCACATCCTTCCCGAGCACGTCCTTTATCCCTTGCCTCGAGGTGTTTCCTTCATTATCCGTCATCCCGGGCAGGAAACCCACCTCTACCCTCCAGTAATCGTTGTAGAAAGGCTCCGTATAAGTGAATTCCTCGGTCACGGGGTCCGCGAAAAGCTCCTTCCCGAGGCGCTCCATCTCCGCATTGCCCAACTCGCCGTCTATATTATACACTTTTACAATGGCAAAATCCGAGACCTTCACCTTCGTAAGCTCCTCGGCCTCCTTCGCGAAAGAGGCGGACCGCGGGTCGCGCAGGGCTCCCTTTGGCCTTACCTCTATCCTGCGAGCATTACCCCCCATGCCCCTTCTATGGTTGGGCAAAATATATAACGCTTGTTTTGCGCCCCGCTTGGGAAACAGGGGTTTGTTTTCTGCGGGTGGCATGTAACCATGGTTACATGCTGTGTGAAATAAGGGTTTATTAAGATTTCATGGCATATAATACAACATGATTTGTGCACAACCGCCCGCGCACCAGAGCCCCGTGGCCCAGCGCGTGCTGGTGTTCAAGGGCAGCCTTGACCTTCCTACAACAATAGAAAAATTCGGAGACAGGATGCCAAAGCTTTCCGAATTCGACGAGCTGGTCCGCCAGGGGCCGAATAAGCAGCCTCACCCCGAACTGGTTGCGAAAAAGACGGCGCTCCCGGCGCGCTCCGGCACCATACTCGCCCACCCGGCGGAAAATTCCGCATTTCCTCGCTTCTTGGAGTTCACGGACAGGCAGACCGGCAGGAAGATCTGCATTGACACGAAGCAATACGCAAACCAGCGCGGCATCGCCCTGGTGCTGATGCCAGGCGCATACACATTCCAATTCGACGGAAACCGCATGCTCATCTTCCCGTCCGCAGACCCAATCGTCATACCTTACTTTCCGCAATTCTCCGGCTGGTATCCATACCACAAAGACACCGGAGTCCCGGTGGTTTCCGGGGGGATTGTCGATCAGTTCGGCTCGAGGCCCGATCGGTTCCTGCAACGGGCTCCGGACGCATGGATAGGCATGCCCGCGCGTTCCATAAACGAAGGCAATTACGAGGAAAAGTATGTGTACGCGTTCGCCCGCCCATCTCTTTCGCAGGCGGTTTTCATATGGGAACCGCAGCTTATCCAGAAGCCTGAGGAACGCAGGGGCGAAGATCGCAAGGCCCCGAGGAGGAGAATAGTGCAGGTTCCGGCATCCGCCCCGGTTTCCAAGGGGCAGGGGACATCCGAACCGAAAAAACCAGAAATAACCTACCAAATGTTCGAGCATGAATGGGATATCCAGAGGGCACTGCACGAAATCGACCCATCCAATTTCCGGGACCCCGGCCCCGTGCCTGACCAGCAGAAGTTTGAAAGGATGCTGAAGGCGGGCGATATAAAAATAGAAAAATAAGCCGCACTACTTCGTAACCACACTTATCTTTCCCGGAGGCAGGCAAGGCATGACCTCCGATTCCGGAACCCCCAACAATCCTCCGATTTTTTCCGCCGCCTCTTTTTTATCCAATTTTCCAGGCACAATCAGCACTTTTTTCTTCATCCACTTCGCATCTTCGCAGCCCGCCGAAACCCTCCCATTTTCTTCCAGCCCGACCGCAAGCATCAGTTTGGTATTCTTGAACCACTCCCGCTCCCCGGAAATCGCAAACCCTCCCGCGCCCACAAATCCGCCCGTCGCATGCTTGGACAATTGTTCCTTTCTCACCGCATACGTATCCACCGCGGCCATCCTCTTCCCCCAAGCCTTCGAATACGAAGCCGAAATCGCAGCCGCCTCTTTTTTCTCCTCTTCCGAAGCCCCAACCCCGTCCTTCAAGATGGTCGCAGCCGCGCCCCGTATGTCCGCATGGAAGAACAAATCCGCCTCCTCCATCTTCCCAGCCAATTTATCATTCTGCTGTGCCGTCTTCCCCGCCAAAACAAGTTTCCCGGAATTGGTGAAGCTCCAGTGGAACTCCTCGAACCACTCCCTCCTCCGCGCTACCTTCACCGCCTTGCTTTTCCGCTTTGCGGCCTCGCCCATCCGCTTCCGCGTCCCCTCCATCGCCACGCGCACGCCCTCCGCCTTCTCCCTCGCCTTTTTCGCCTCCTCATAGTAGCGCGCGGCGTTCTCGTGTATGCTCTTTCCCAATTCAATATTCACTTTCACATTTCCCCCCATTCAAACCGCCAGAAAACCTTTATATACGTTGTCTTCGCATTAGAAGCCCATGGCGTATGTAGAGACACTCCTCTCAAGCTGGCTGGAAGTGATGAAATCCGCGGGGGTAACGCTTTCACTGCTGCTCATAATAGTCGGCGGCGTGGTTTACGGGCTCGCGCAGCTTCAGCCCGGCGACACAAGGGGGCGTTGGCAGTCCATGGCCATAGGGCTTTTCATAGGGGGCGTTCTGATTGCCGCCATAATAGGCGCAGCTGAGGTAATCCAGAGCATCTCCTCCAATCTCCTCACCTGAGGTAAGCATAGATGGCAGCAGATCTTGCGTTGGCCGGGATAGTCGTAAGCTTTTCCATCATCCTCTCAGGCATACTCATAGGGCTCGGGAAGACACTGAACTCAAAGCGCCTCGAGCACTTCGGCACCGAGGAGCTCATCCAGTCCGTCATCAACGCCGCCCTCGTCGGCGCCTACACCGCAATACTTGCCGCCGCGACCGAAATCAGCAAATCCATCATCACCGGGACCGTTTGCAACACCGGCGACGCCATCGGGAACCTCCAGTGCATCTACTCGAATCTCTCCGTGGACATCTTCTCCCTCCTCACAAAGGTCGTGGCCCTGGACCAAATCGTCTCCTATTACCAGACGCTTACCCTCCATTTCGCGGCCGTCTCCGTCCAGCCCATGTCCTATCTTTCTTCCATCTCCTCAATCCTCACAGGCCAGATACTCACGCTCCAGGCGCTCCTCACATTCGCCCAGCTCCAGGTGCAGCTCCTCGGCTTCTTTGCGCCCCAGCTCCTCACCTTCTTCCTCCCGGTCGGCCTCATCTTCCGCTCCTTCTTCTCCACGCGCAAGCTTGGCGGCTTCCTCATCGCCCTTTCCATAGGCGCCTATCTCTTCTACCCGGCGTTCATCCTCATCTTCCCGGTTCCCGTGATGAACGACACCATAGCCAACCTCACCAACATGACCAACAACAGCCTCTACACCACCATCCCAATTATCGACCTCAACGGCAATGACGCCATCGCCGGAAGGCTGGACAACATGAGCACCGGGGACTTCACCGGAGACCTCACGCTCGCCACCCAGCAGATAAGCAATTCCATCTCCGCGCTCTCCATGTTTGTCCTCATAGCTCCGCTCTTCTCGCTCATAATAACCATCATATTCATAAAGGAGGTAACCGACATATTCGGCGGAGAATTCTTCTTCGCGGTGAGTTCCATATGATTGAAAACAGGATGATGACCGTCATGGCCCTGGGGGGCGGCCTCGCTTCGGTCGTGCTCGCGGTGGTCTTCGGCAACCCGATATTCGCAACGGTTGCCGCGATCTTCTTCTCCCTCTCGCTGCTCATCTGGAAGTACGGCTACATACTGATACCCTACATAACCTCCGCAGCAAACATCGTGGAGATAAGGGGCGGCTATGAAATCCCCTCCACCCGCGACTGCATCGTGAAGAAATCCGGCAACGGCTTCTACGCCACGAAATTCCTCGAGATAAACTATTACGAGAGCATGATGGACAAGGATGCGCAGGACCGCACCTCCATGCTCTCCGCGTTCGAGAAGGCCCTCGCCTCGCTCAAGCAGACCGTCAAGATTTCCCTCCTCGTCTCCGAGGTGGACCTCACCAAGCAGATAGATGAAATCAAAACGAAGAGGAGCTCCGCGGAGAGCAAGCGCCGCAAGCTCCCCCCCAACAGCGAGGAGTTGGTCCGCCTGGACCGCGAAATCGCAATGTACAACCGCCAGCTGGAGCGCATCACCCACGGCGACCGCCCGCTGGAAATCACCTCGTTCGTCTCCACCACCGCCTACGGCGTCACGCGAGAGGAGGCGCTCTCCAAGGTGCGCAGGCAGTCCAAGGAGGTCAAGACAATCATCTCCTCCACGCTCGGCGCGGACGTCTCGGAACTCTTCGACCTTGACATGATAAGGTGCTTCGAGTGGGAGTACTTCCTCCCGCCGGAATCCGAGCAGATGAGGGATGAAGTGTTTTGAATGAAGATCCAGAAGATTTTCACAAGGGAGGTCTCCGAGCGCCTCTTTCTGGTGCATCCCCCAGAGCCACGCCCGGATGCTCTCATCTCCTCCATAAACGACGGAATTTATGTCGGAAAGACCCGCTGGCTCAACGTCCCGGTCTTCTGGAACTACCAAAAACTGATTAATCCCCATATCGCGATAGTGGGCATCACCGGCTCCGGCAAATCCTACCTGGTAAAGACCTTCCTAACCCGCGCCTCCCTCATCTGGAACTCCAACGCCATAATCCTCGACTGGGTGGGCGAATACGACAAGTGGGTGAAGCAGGCCGGCGGAAAGGTGATCCGCCTCGGGGAGGAGAACCTCAACCTCATGGACCTCGCCGGGCTGGCGCCGTCCGAG
Organism: uncultured Microcaldota archaeon; assembly: GCA_903920925.1. Taxonomy (GTDB): domain Archaea; phylum Micrarchaeota; class Micrarchaeia; order Anstonellales; family Bilamarchaeaceae; genus CAIXOA01. Next base: position 5,530 of record CAIXOA010000091.1, read on the forward strand.
CGCATAAAGCAGATAATGTCCGCCCTCGAGATACTTCTCGACCTCCACAATTTCCCGGCAGAGAAATACGACATAGAGGAGGGCCTCGAGGATGCCTATGACAAAATCAAATCCCCCACGCTCGTCGACGTGGCCTCCATGCTCGAAAAAAGGGGCAAGAGGGCGGCCGCGCGCCTCCTGAAGCGCTTCACCACCCAGGGGAGCGACTTCTTCGCCAAGCCGTCAACGCTCGCGCTCGAGCACCTGATAGATTCCGGCCTGGTATGCATAGATTTGCACTCCCTCCCCACAGAGGAGATGCGTTCGCTCGCCGGCCTCACCATTTTGCAATTCCTGAAGGAAAAGATGCGCCGCGAGCAGATGAAGGAGGAGAAGGGCGTGCGCCTCTTCGTCGTGGTGGACGAGGCCTGGAAGATTGCGAGCGATGAACGCAGCGACGTTATCACGATAGTGAGGGAAGGGAGGAAATACAACTTCGCGCTGATAGTCGCGTCCCAAAATCCTACGGACATGCACAAGACAATCCTCAGCAACGTCGGCACGATGTTCATCCTGCGCCTCGTGCTCAGGGAGTTCCGCGACTACGTCCGGCAGTCCCTGAATTATTCCGACTACATAGATAGTGAAATCGCAAAGTTCGGCGTCGGAGACGCCGCGCTGAACATGATATTCGCGAAGCGCTCAGGCGGCTCGCACACCTTCCTCCTTAACAAGATAGACGGGGAGGAGCCGCTTTTCGTATACAACCTGGAGGCTGATGGTATGTCTGTTGAAAAGGAAAGGGAGCAGTTCTGCAACATGCTCTACGAGCTCGGGCTCACCGACGAGCAGATCGGGCTGGTGAAGAACGAGTTCGAGAAGAACGACGGAACGATGGATGCGACCGAGTTCGTCTCCATCCTGGAGAAATTCGGCTACTCGCCCTCGTCCGTAATGAGCTTCCTCCGCCAGTTGGAGGTGGACGAGAAGGACATCGTGGAGATTTTCTCGCTCGCCCGCAGGCGCAAGGCTTCCAAGGGAATGGTTGACCTTTCTTTGAGGGAGGAGTAAATGGCCGAGGAGATAATCCGCATAAACACGAAGCGCAAGAGGCCGCTCAAGCCCCTGCTGCAGACGCTCGGCTCCCTGGGCTTCAACAGGATGGACTATTCCGAGGAGGCGCTCATAATAGAGAAGGTGGAGTCCGAGGACCTCAACGGAAAGCCGTACCTCTACTACCGCATCGAGCTCCTGCGAAACGCGATAGTGCTCAA
>CAIXOA010000092.1 GCA_903920925.1 uncultured Microcaldota archaeon
ATCTTGGAAAAGGCGGCCGAATTCGTCCGAAAAGACCATTCCCTTTTCCTCCAGAGGCAGGAGAACGGCTTCATCCGGGACTGCCATGGAGATTTGCACTCCGGCAACATCTTCCTCACCGAGCCGATTGCAATATTTGATTGTGTTGAATTCAACAAAAGCTTCCGCTACACAGACACCTCCGCAGATGTCGGTTTCATGGCGATGGACCTTGATGCGCACGGAAGGAAGGATTTATCCCAGCTTTTCATCGCGGAATACCTCCGGCTCAGCGGGGACAGGGGGATGCCCGCCCTTCTCGACTACTACAAATGCTACCGCGCGAACGTGCGCGCGAAAATCGCCTGCCTGACCTACTCACAGCATTCTTTGGAAGAAGAGAAGGGCAAAATAGAGAAATACCTCCTTCTTGCGGAGGAGTACGCCAGCCACCTGTAATCTTTTTATATCTGCAGCCTCTTAACCGACCTTATGAAAACCGCATATCTCGTTTTCTTCGTGGCATTGATGCTTTTCGGCTGCGCTGGCCCGAAATGGGAAACATTCACAAACGACAAGTTCAGCATGACCTACCCTGCCGGCACCGTGCAGCAGACGCAGGGTGATGAGATATTCAAGGTCGCATCCGAAGGCTGCCAGATAAGCGTGATGAAAATAGGGAACCAGCCATCCTTCAGCGGATTTGTTGCTTACATAAAGGGCTTGTGGGAGAACGTCAGCGGCCTCACGATAGAGAATGAGCATGTGGGCGCATCCGTTGCCGACTTTGAGGTCAGGGCCAGCAACGAGAGCGCGCAATACAAGGGCTCCATACGCGCAAACTACTGCGAAGGCAATAATGTGTACATAACAATTGTGGGATGCGGCAGGGACACCTACGACAGCAACAAGGCCACGGTGGACAAGATAATAGATTCGGTGGAATGCTCTTAGTGCCTGAAGTGCCTTATTCCTGTAAACAGCATCGCAATATTATGCTCGTCCGCCGCCTTAATCACTTCATTATCCTTTATCGAGCCTCCAGGCTGTATTATTGCAGTAACCCCCAAGGAAGCCGCATAATCTATCCCGTCCCTGAACGGGAAGAAGGCATCGCTTGCCATCGCCGTCCCCTTCAGGTCCTCTCCGAAGGATTTCGCAATCATGGCACCGAGCTTCGCCGCGTCTATCCTCTTCATCTGTCCCGCCCCAATCCCCACCGCCCTTTTTCCGCGGGCATAAACAATTGCATTTGATTTCACATACTTCGCAATCGTCCAGGCATAATACAAGGATTCCCTTTCCGCAGGGGTGGGCGCCCTCTTCGAAACAACTTTGGGCTCCCCCTCGAACAATTTGACGTTCGCATCCTGCACTAGCAGCCCTCCCACAACAGACCTGTATTCCCTGTAGGGCTGCCTCTTCACGTTCCCGTCCTTCACTTCCATCACGCGCAAATTCTTCTTCCCCCTGAACTCCGCCAGCGCTTCATCGGAATAAGAAGGCGCAACAACAACCTCAACGAACGTAGAGGTTATCTCCTTCGCCAGTTTCCCATTTACCTCAGTATTTACCGCTATTATGCCTCCGAAGGCAGCCTCCGGATCCACGGATTTCGCAATCCTGTATGCTTCCGCAATATCCTCGTGGGAGGCAACCCCGCAGGGATTGTTGTGCTTCACCACCACCGCGGTTGGCGTATCAAACTCCTTCACCAGCTCAAATGCGGCATTCGCATCCAGGATATTGTTGTATGAAAGCGTCTTCCCTTGTATCTGCTCCGCGCTAGCCACGCATGGCTGGAAGAACTTCGGGTCCTTGTAGAATGCCGCCTGCTGGTGCGGATTCTCTCCATACCTCAAATCCTGCAATTTCTTTAGAGAGAGATTAAGCACCTCCGGGAAATCCCCTCCCAGCCCGAAAGCCCTCCGTAAATAGCCCTCAATCACAATATCATAATGGGAAATGTGCTCAAACGCTTCCAGCGCAAGCGCTTCCCTGGTTTTCTCGCTTATTTTACCTGTTTTCTCTATCTCCTCCATTATCTCCGCATATCTTTCCGGCCTCACGACCACAGCCACGCCCTTGTAATTCTTCGCAGCTGCCCGCACAAGGGTAGGCCCGCCGATATCAATCATCTCAATAATCTCATCGTGCGGCGCGCCCTTCGCCACCACCTTCTCAAATGGATAAAGATTAACCACAACCAGGTCTATGAGCCCGATTCCGAGCTTCTGCGCTTCCTCCAGATGCTCTTTCTTCCTGCGGTCAGCAAGAATCCCGCCGTGAATCTTAGGATGTAGTGTCTTCACGCGTCCCTCCATCATCTCAGGAAAACCAGTAAGGGTAGAAACCTCAACCACGGGTATGCCCGCCTCTGAGAGCGCCTTCGCGGTCCCGCCGCTGGAGATTATTTCCACCCCGCGCCCATGGAGGAATTTCGCAAGTTCAACAATCCCTTCCTTCTCAAAGACGCTGAGCAGGGCTCGCTTTACCTGAACCATAAGAAACAGTTAATACTTCTAAAATGAATGTAATTTTAAACCCGCACGTGCCCTTTTTTACCATGCCAATCCCGCAAATCCTGAAGAAATTCAAAACAGTCGCAGTGGTGGGCGCCTCCCGCGACCCCACAAAGGACAGCAGGATGGTTTTCGAGTATTTATTGAAGAATGGATTCGAGGCATATCCAGTAAATCCATTCGCCGACCAAATCGGAGAGCACAAATGCTACAAATCCCTTTCCGAACTCCCCAAAAAGCCGGAAATAGTTGATATTTTTCGCCCTTCCGCGGAAGTTATGCCCATAGTTGATGAAGCCATCAAGGTGGGCGCAAAAGTCATCTGGATGCAATTGGGCATCATAAACGAGGAAGCGGCGGCAACGGCAAGAAAAGCAGGATTAGAAGTAATTATGGACCACTGCATGAGAATAGAAAATGAAAAGATGAAGAAATAGCTATTTCATCTTCGGCAGGTGCAGGCTCCGCACTATTTTTCTTATGAGCCCCATGGTCTTCTTGTGCTTGTAGAACCCGTACACGAAGAACACCACGCCAATGAAGGCCGCAAGATACCCGATGAGGGAGAAAGGCCCCTCCTTGAAGTACCCAACGAAGAATATTCCGCCCATCGCAACGGTCATCCCGGTCCGTATGTATGCAAGATAAGTCCTCTCCTCCGCCAATTTAGTGCGTTCAATCGCAAGCTCATCCCGGAGTATGAGTTCCTTCTCACACAATTTCTCGTAAGCCATGGAATTATTCCCCTGCCGCGGGCACGTTATATCCGCTGCCGGAATCCGGCTGTGCGGTGTCTATGTTGAAGAGATTGCCAAGATCCTGTCCCGAAGCATTTCCTCCTGCAGCCTGCCCGTCATGCGTAGCGTTTTGCGTCTGGTTTTGCACCCCTCCGCTTGGCGCTATTGGCGCGGTTGAGGTTTCGCCCTTTTTCGCGCACCCAAAGAACAGCAGGGAGCACGCGAGCAACGCGATTATGATTATTTTAGCATCCATTTTCATCTACCCCCTGACCAATAGAGCGCCTGCAGCGAATTGAACCTCGCCATGAGCGCGAGCCCGTCGTTCCAGCATTCCCCGTTCTTCAGCGCATACCCTGCCCCAGCATCGGCGGAATAGGCGCAGTAGTCCGCCAGGCTCTCCGTGTCGCCCCTCAGGTCCGCAATCTTCTCAAGCAGCTGCTCCTTGTTCCCGTTGTTTCCAGCGTTTATTATCGGCTCCGCATAATTCATCACGGAAATCATCTTCTCCAATCTGAACAATAATACGAGCCTGGTGTTCCTCTGGTAGAGCTTGTCGACCTCGGCAGTATCATGGGAATCAAATGTCGAGTTTATGTCCCTGTCCAGCTCCTGCCCGTATCCCAGTATCCTTTCCATCCTCATCGTATCCGCGCCCATTGCCTGCAGCCCGGCTACCTCCCCGCTCCCTTCATCCAGCTCATCCGCAAGGTACTCGTGCGCGGCTTCCTTTCCCTCCTCAAACGCAGCGGCCCTGCACGCCTCCATCTCCTCTTTCAGCGGCTCATTCCCGTTCTGCACACAGTTGAAGAAGCCGACGCTCTTGTTCTGGAACGCGTCCCCGGAGGTCGCAAGCCCGAGCGCAAGCATCTCCGTCCTCGCGG
>CAIXOA010000093.1 GCA_903920925.1 uncultured Microcaldota archaeon
AAGGAGCAGCTCGCGGATGCGAAAGACGCGAAGGCCGCGCTTTGTGCGAGAGCCGGGATAAGCGAGACGATGGTGGAGGCGCTGCAGGCGCTCCCCTTGGGAGAGAGCCAGAAGCACACGGTGCTGAGGCAGGCGATATTCCACGATGTGCCTGAGGATTACGTGAGGAGGGTTGCGGGCATATTGGGCGGGATTGTTGCGCGGGGGGAAGATTTGAAGGAATATGTAGAAAGGAGGCTGGATACGCTCTCAAGGGACATTTCACAGGCGCGGGAGCTTGCGGAACGGGCGGAGGGGAAAGCCTCTTCCGGGGACGGCGTGCAGGCGGCTGCGCTTTTTGCGGACTCCGCGAAGGCGCTGGAGAGGGTTCTGGATTATGCCAGCGCTGCGGAGATGTACAAGAAGGCCTCGGACAACGGCATGGGGAACAAGAAGAGGGCCGCGGAACTCAGCGCAAAATCCGGCGAGTGCTATTTGAAGGCCGGAGACAGCGCCGGGGCGAAGGAGCGCTTCGAATGGGCGGCGATGATTGTGGGGGAATCGGACCCGGGCCTTTCCGCGGAACTGCAGGGAAAGGCAATTGCGCTGATTTGAGCCGGGCACCGCATCTTTTTATATTTATACATCCCTTATACTTACCTAATTGTAAGGGGGTTTTGCAATGGACTTGATCTCGTTTAGGGACCTGGACAAGGGGACTGTGGAAAAGATTTTTGGGATTGCCGAGGACATGGACCACCAGCTTGAACGGAAAAAGGTGGAGAAACTGGACGGGATAATGGCCACGCTCTTCTTTGAGCCGTCCACCCGTACCAAATTATCTTTCCAATCCTCTGCGGAGAGATTGGGATTGCAGGTGGTGGATTTCCTCGCGGACAGGAGTTCTTTGAAGAAGGGAGAGTCTTTTACCGATACAATCAAAACTGTGGACGGATACTGCGACGTGATTGCGATGAGGCACCCCGCGGAAGGGGCTGCACGCTTGGCGGCGGAAGTGGCGAACGCGCCCGTGCTTAACGGAGGCGATGGGGCGAACCAGCACCCGACGCAGACGCTTCTAGACCTTTATACCATACGGAAATTGAAGGGGAAGATTGCGGGCCTGAACGTGCACCTCGTTGGGGATTTGAAGCATGCGCGCACGATGCACTCCCTTGTTTATGGGCTTGGGATGTTCGGGGCGAAGGTCACGATGGTTGCGCCGAAAGGATTGGAATTGGAGGAGCATATCATACATGAAGCTGAGAAGAAGTTCAACTTCAAGATGGAGAGCAGGGACTCAATAGACCTGAAGGACGCGGACGTGCTCTATGTGTGCAGGGTGCAGGAGGAGAGGTTTGCGGACAAATACGAGGCGGCGAAGGTGAAGAAGGAATTCACAATCTCCGCGGACTACATAAGGAAGGGGAAGAAGGATTTGGTGATAATGCATCCCCTGCCGAAAATAGATGAGATTCCGCCGGAGGTGGACGCGATGCCGCAGGCGAAGTATTTCGAGCAGGCCCGTAACGGGATTCCGGTCAGGATGGCTTGCATAAAGATGGTTTTGGAGGGATGAATATGCTGAAAGTGGATATCATTGAGCACGGGACTGTCGTGGACCACGTGCAGGCTGGGATGGGGAAGAAGGTGCTGGACATTTTGGGGATAGACGAGAAGTCCGGGAACCGTGTTGCGCTCGTGATGAATGTTACTTCCCAGAAGATGGGGAAGAAGGACATAGTTAAAGTGGAGGGGATACTCATCTCCAAAGAAAAGACGGATGCGATTGCGCTTATTTCCCCCCGCGCCACCGTAAATCTAATCAAAGATGGGAAGGTGGTGGAGAAGATGCAGGCAGAGCTTCCGGAGAGTTTGCACGGGACGGGGAAATGCCCGAACCCCAACTGCATAAGCATGCAGGAGAAGGCGCCTGGGAAGTTCCACCTGGAGGGGCAGAAGTACCGGTGCGAATACTGTGAGAGGGTGTTCAAGCCTGCGGAGCTCCTCTGAGCGCTCGACGAGGTTAAAAAAGCTTCCGCTCAAACTGATTCCATGAGGTTTGTTTCTCCGAACTGTTCGGATTTGTATTCCCCGAACATAGAGATGAAGCAGTTCCCGGACGGGGACGACTACGTGCGCCTTGTGGATTTGAAGGCGGACGGGCCGGTTTTCCTGCTGCATCGACTATACCCGGAGCAGGACAAGGCGCTCGTCCAGGCAGTTCTTATGCTCAAAACCCTGAAGGAGAAGGGGTACAGGACGGCGTTGGTTGCCCCTTACCTTCCTTACTCAAGGCAGGACAAAATCTTCAAGGAGGGCGAGGCGAAGAGCGCGGAATACATATGTGAGTTGCTTTCCTGGGCTGGCGCGGACCGCCTGATAACTTTTGACTGCCATTTCATGAAGAAAGTGGGCGAGGCGGAGTA
>CAIXOA010000094.1 GCA_903920925.1 uncultured Microcaldota archaeon
AAGGTGCAGGAGATAAGCAGGCACGGCAAATTCAGGAAAGTGAAGAACATCAAGGAGCTGTTTGAATAGTTATCCCTTAGCCGGTTAGGCTAACATTTCAGAACAAAATTGTTTGCCTAACTAATAATATGGAATTGCATGGAAAAAGCAAACACGTACACTCGTATTTTATCAATAATATGGGATTAGGCTAACTTTCTTTGATAAAATTGTTTGCCTAACTCCCGCCCGAAAAACAAATCTTCACCATCCTAGGGCAGGCGGCAAAGGACGCTTGCGCCTATCAGGCCCGAAATGAGCGAGAGAAGGGGGTCATGGAATGCCGTGCAATAGAAAACTGCCGTGAGCGCTATGAATGCAAAACTCCCTGTGAAACCCGGAAATTTTGGGCCTGCAATCTGTTTTTTGGCCGCAATTTCAATCTTTTTCCTGGATTCCGCGCCTTGCGCCATGCGTAAGTACGCCACGCAAGAATTATAACTTCTGCTGATGCTTTTCTGCACATGCCAACCACGCTCACATTCTACGGAGGAATAAACGAAATAGGCGGGAACAAGATCCTTGTTGAGACGAAGGAAGCGAGAATCTTCCTGGATTTCGGCCAGTCCTTCTCTCTTCTTGACGACTATTTCTGCGACTTTCTCCAGCCAAGGGAAAGGTTCGGGCTGAGGGACTACTTCGCACTGGACCTCATGCCGAAGCTGAAGGGGCTGTACAACGCCCATTCCCTGAAAGGCACGGAAATCGGATACGGGGAGCCAGAGTATGACGCCGTTTTCATAACGCACGCCCACCAGGACCACACCGCCCATTTGCGGTATCTTGACCAGCGCATCCCCATCTACATGGGGGAGACCGCAAAGGCGATACTGGACTCCACCCAGGAAACGACCGGCCAGTTTTTCTATTCGGAAACGGAGTGGCAGAAAAGGGACAAGGAAAAGACCGTGATGCCGGCGAACGTGGTGAAGACGTTCCGCACGGGGCGGAAAATAAGGATTGGCGATATTTCCGTTACCCCGGTGCACGTGGACCATTCGGTGCCCGGCGCCTACGGGTTCATAGTTGAAACGGATGGGGGGACCGTTGCGTACAGCGGCGACCTGAGGAAGCACGGCAACAAGCCGGAGCTCACCCAGGATTTCCTCGAGGCCGCGAAAAAGAGCGGGCCGGACGTCCTTGTGATCGAGGGGACGCGCGTGAGGCCAACGGAAGACCGGAAGAACCATACGGAGGCCTTTGTGCGGTCCGAAAGCTCGAAAATAGCGAAGCAGACCGACGGCCTAATCCTGGCGATGAGGTATCCGAAGGATTTGGACCGCTTCCGCACATTCTACAGGATTGCGAAGGAAACCGGCAGGAAGCTGGTCATCAGCCCGAAGACCGCCCACCTCCTGCTCGGCCTGGGGAATGACAGGGCGCTCGCCCTGCCGAACCCGCTAAAGGATGATTCGATAGAGGTGTATTCAAGGGAAAAACTGGCCTACAAGGGATGGGAGAAGGCGATGATGGACGCGCACAGGTGCGTTGATGCCGCGTGGGTGGCGAAGAACCAGAAAAAGGTGATATTGGAGCTGGATTTCTCCTTCATGAACGAGCTTGTGGACGTGAAACCTTCCCCGGGGGCGTGCATCCATTCCATGAGCGAGCCTTTCGAAGAGGACCCGATGTCCCAACTCCAGGACGAGGTGCTGAGGAACTGGCTGGACAGGTTTTCGCTCACGCACAACCAGCTGCACGCGTCAGGGCATGCCTCAACGAATGAGATATTTGAGATGGTGGGCTTCATTTCCGCGAAGAGGGTGGTTCCGGTGCATACCCAATGCCCGGAGATGTTTGAGAAGAACTGCAAGGGGGTTGTCCAGATGGAGAAAGGGAAGGAGATGAAGATTTAGGCATAGTTATATAAACGTATATATTGTATATACTTATATGACAAAAGCGGTTGCGGAAGTGCTCCATTACCCCCGGCTGGATACGGTGCTCATGGTGGAGGAGGCCATAAAGAATGCGCCGGATTACCCCACCAAGGCAAAGCTCATGCGGGTGCTTCCGAAGAAGATTATGTACCAGACGCTGCTTGTGATACTGGACTATTTGCAAACCTCAAACAAGATACTAATCGACAAGAGGGACGGAAAAATAGTCTGGATATGGAATCCGAAGAAAGTTGATGAGTTGATAAAGAAGGGCCTTATTCTGGAGCGCTGAATACTGGCACCGAAGTCTCCCTTTCTTTTTAAATGAGGAAAACGTGAACTCAGTATGGGGGAGCCCAAAAAGGAAGCTGGGATAGGATTCGGAAACGAGAGGGTGAGGCAGGAATATTTCGCACTCCAAGAAGGCAGGGGAGAAGAGCAGAAACTTTTTGAATTCCTCAATAGGGCCTTTGATGACCTGGAAAAAAATCCAGCTTGCGGGATAAAGGTGCAACGCGACCTCTGGCCCGAGTATTATGTCAAAAAATTTGAAGTGGATAACCTGTGGAAATACTTAAAA
>CAIXOA010000095.1 GCA_903920925.1 uncultured Microcaldota archaeon
CCAGAACGGGCACATCCTCGCAACGAATCCGCGCGGGGTGAGGATGTAAAGCTTGTCCCCATCCCAGACAACTGCGCTTTCCTTGTTCCGGTTTCTTGACTCCTTGTCGTGAAGATGTATCGCCTCCGCAACCGCATCAGCGAATTCACCATCGATCCCGATGGAAAGGAGGAATTCCCTTGCCTTGCATGCGCCGGTGGTCCCGTGGTCTCCTGGTTCGGCTTTGCATATGTCATGGAAGAGCGCGGCAACTTCGCATATCTCCGGATCCGCGCCTTCCTTTTTTGCAAGGAACAGCGCCGTTTTCGCAACCAGCCCCAGATGGCCGAACTGGTGCCACTGGTCGTTCCTCTCCACGCATTTTTTGGAAAAGGCAGTTATTTTTTCCTTCTGTTCTTTCGTGAGCATATGGAACCTCAGCACGAGAATACGAAGCGCAGCGGCTTCCTGGAATCAAGCCTGCAGAAACCATATCTTTCAAATTGCACGATGTCGCCCTCCTTGAGCGATTGCACGGATTTTTCGCAGTAGCCGGTGTCCATGGTGAGGCTTGAGGGGTTGAATTCCCCGGAATCAAGCACGAGGTCGCCGGGGCGGAGCACCTCGCACTCCAGCTTTTCCGAAACCCAGTGGATTTTCTTCTCCTTCCCTATCTCCTCCCCGGCATAGGAGGCGGATATCTCCTCTCCGGTTTTCTCTATTTTCACGTTGTATAATTCCTTGAGGCGGATTGTTTCGCCCTCCCTGAGGGCTTCAGCATCCGTCCCGCTTATCCAAACCTCGCTGCCAGCCTCCATATCGCGGAGTTTCTTTTTCTTGCCGCCTTTTATCTTCAATTTTACTGGATTTGCAACGAAAAAGAAGTGGGGTGCGGTGGGGTCCAGGATTTTCCTGTTCTCGGAAAGGAGCTTATCCCAGCCCGGCTCGCTCTCCACCTTGCTTATGCCGAAGGAGAGGACGAATTTGCGCACCGCCTCGGGAAGGATCCCCCTCCTTTTCAGCCCCTCGAGCGTCGGGAGGCGGGGGTCGTCCCAGCCAGTCACCTTCCCGCTTTCCACCAGCGGGCGGAGAAGGCGTTTTGAAAGGGGCGCGTTCTTTATCGAGAGGCGGGAGATGGAAATCATCTTCGGGACGCGCATCCCCAGTTTTTTGAGAAGGAATTCGTAAAGCTCGTCCCTGAGTTCGTATTCCTTGGAGCGTATGGGATGGGTAACTCCGAGCAGGGAATCCATCACGGCTCCCTGGAAATCGTATGTGGGCCATACCCTGTACTTGAGGCCCTGCCTGTAATGCGGGGATTCAATTATGCGGAAAAGCGTAGGGTCGCGCATCACCGTGTTCTGGGATTCCATGTCGCCCTTGAGGCGGATTGTGGCGCCCCCTTCCGGCGTCGTTCCGTTGAGCATCCTCTTCCATTCATCAAGGTTCTCCTGCGGGGTGCGGGAGCCGCACGTGCAGCGCTCCTGCCTTTCCCTTCCCTTCGCTATCTCCTCCTGGGCGCAGGAGCATGCGTATGCGTTCCCTTCCCAGAGCAGTTTTTCGCATAATTTGTACATGTCCGGCATGTAGTCGCTGCAATATTTCTCGTCGTCCCAATCAATCCCGAGCCATTTTATCCCGTTCCTTATCGCTTCCACGAATTCGGGCTTCTCCGCCTCGGGGTTTGTGTCGTCCCACCTTAGGATGACTTTTCCGTTGTATTTGCGGGCTATGGTCCAGGAGAGGCAGAAGGCCTTTGCGTGCCCTATGTGGGGATAGCCGTTGGGCTCGGGAGGGTAGCGGACCACGACTTTGCCCGGGACCGCATCCGATATCTCCAGCTCGTTCTTTTCTTCCTTCTTTTCCTCCTTGGGGAGCTTCGCGAACTCCTTCTCCAGCTTTTCCTTCGGGAGGGCATTTATCTCCCTGCAGATTTCGTTTATCTTCTGCATGAGGGGCTTCATGTCCTTCTTCGCTTCCGGGAACTCGTTGATTGCCTTTCCAACTATGTTGCCGGGATTCGCCTTCCCGTACTCGTATGCGTTCCTGATTACGTGCTTTCGGATGGCGGAATCTAAGGAATTCATGGGAAGATTAGGGTGGGTAAATATTAAGAAACCGAGGGCAATAGTAAAATATGCTGCTTTTGGTTGCCGGCATGCTCCTGGGGATGGTTGCCGGCCTCATACCGGGATTGCACTCAAATACGCTTGCCGCCGCGCTTTCCGGGATGGGGATTTCCGGGGAGGACGCCGCAGTGGTGATAATCGCGATGTTCGGCGCGCACATTATGTTCTCCTTCGTCCCTTCCATATTCCTGGGCATACCGGACGAGGCGGTGGCGCTCTCCGTGCTTCCCGGGCAGAGGATGACGAAGGAAGGGAAGGGGATAGACGCGCTGAGGATAATGTGCGCCTCCGCGCTCATTGCGGTGCTGGTTGCGGTCGCGCTCCTTCCAATTTCGCAATTCCTTTATCCGATTGTTTACGGGGGGATAAAGCCTTACCTTGCGCCGATAATAATTGTGATATCCGCAATTTTGGCATGGAAGAGCAAGAATCCGCTGTTGTTCGCGGCGATATTCATCCTTTCCGGAATCCTGGGCGGGGTGACGCTGAATTTAAGGATGGAGGACCCGTTCCTTCCGTTATTCGGCGGGATGTTTGCCATTTCCGCCATGCTCCTTTGGGGAAAGGAAAGGCTTCCCGAGCAGAGGGAGGGGAAGCTGGAACTGGACTTCATAAGGTTCGCGCTCGCCGGGGTTCTGCTCGGATGGATGGCGGATTTGCTCCCGGGGATAAGCTCGCCCGCGCAGGTGGCTTCCTTTGCGACGATAATTGTCCCCTTTGCGACACCCGCCTACCTTGCGCTCGTTTCCTCCATCGGGATGAGCGAGGCCGTGTTTGCCTTTTCCACGTCCAGCACGCTGGGGAAGGCGCGGATTGGCGCTTTGGCGCAGGCGATGGCGCAGGTGGACGTGCAGTCGCATTTCGTGCAGTTGCTCGGGGTTTTCGTGGTTGCGGTGGCGGTTTCCGCGGTGGTGATTTATCTCGCGAGGAAATGGATCGGGAGGATTGCGGAGCTGGATTTCTCCATCCTGAACAGGATGCTGATTGCATACATAATCATCCTGACATTTTTGATTGACGGGATTCCTGGGCTGGTTGTGCTTGCGCCGTCCATTGCAATCGGGATTGCGTGCATGAAAATGGACGTGGAGAGGACGAGCGTGATGGGTGCGATAATAGTGCCGACAATCTTGCTGCTTTTGACGTAGGATTATAAACATTACAAGGGAAACCCCCTAATGAGATTATTCGTTGCTGTCGGGGTTCCTGCGGAGGTAAAGAGGGCGCTGGGCGAGGCTCAGAAGGACCTTCCGGAGGAGGGGGGGCTCAAGAAGGTGGAAATTCCCCAGATGCACATAACTCTCAAGTTTTTGAGCGACGTCAATCCGCGCATGCTGGACCGTGTGGACGGCGTGCTCAGGGAGATTGCCTTCGCCCCATTCAGGGTGAAGGTGCGCGGCATCGGCGTTTTCCCGAACGACAAGTACATCCGGGCGGTGTGGGCGGGATGCGAGAGCCCGGAGCTGGAAGACCTGGCCAAGCTCGTGAACGAAAAACTGGCCGGGATGTTCGCGCAGGAGGAGTTCGCCCCGCATCTCACGATTGCGCGGGTAAAAAGAAAATTGGTGCTGGACGATTACCTCAAGAAATACGCGGATGAGAAGTTCGGGGAATTCGCTGTGCGGGAAGTCTACCTCGTGGAGAGCGTGCTGAGCCGCGCCGGGCCGAAATACAACATTCTTTCCACCTATGGGTCCAGATAGAGTAATTATCCGCGCGCACGCGCGTGTGCGCGTAGAGAGTTTGCTCGGGATTTATAAATTCTTTCAGTTCCTTACTCGGAAAATATGGAACTCATTGTGGCGGAAAAACCCAAGGTCGCTTATACCATTGCAAAAGCGATAGGCGGGGAGATGGCGCAGAAGAGCCACGGGAAGGTCCGCTACTATGAAATTACCAAGGACGGGCATGAGTATGCGGTCGCGCCTGCGGTGGGGCACCTATTCAACCTCGCGGAGGTGAAAAAGAGCCATTCTTATCCCGTGTTCGACGTGGAATGGAAGCCCTCCTACCAGATAAGCAAATTTTCATATTATACAAGGGATTATACGGAAACCCTGAACATGCTGGGGAAGAAGGCGGACCGCGTTACGGTGGCCTGCGACTACGATATTGAAGGGTCGCTTATTGGATATAATGTTTATCGCTTCTGTTATGGAGGCGAGAACGGGGGAAGGATGAAGTTCTCATCCCTTGTCTCTTCCGAGCTGCAGGACTCTTTTGAGAACAGGGAAGGCAGCATA
>CAIXOA010000096.1 GCA_903920925.1 uncultured Microcaldota archaeon
CATTTTGCGAGGGATTGCTGCGTTACCGTCTTCCCTGAGCCGAACGGGCCCGGGATGCACGCGGTGCCCCCCTTCGCAATCGGCGCGAACGTGTCTATGATTCTCATTCCGGTGGAAAGCGGGACCACCGGGGGAAGCTTCTCCTTGTACGGGCGGGGCTTCCTCACCGTCCACCTGTGGTGGAGCTTCAACGAGACCTTCTTTCCGCTTACTTCCATTTCGCCAATCTCGTCCTCCACCGTGTATTTGCCGGATGCGAGGTCAGTGAGCTTTCCGGAGTGGGGGGAAAGGACCCTGTGCATGATGACGTCCGTCTCCTTCACTTCCCCGAGGATGTCGCCCGCCTCTATTTTCTCCCCCTTCTTGCGCGTCGCCCTGAACTCCCATTTGGTCTTTCTCTCAAGGGCGGGGACCTCGATTCCCCTCGAGATGTATGTTCCGGATTTCTCCCGGATTTTGTCGAGCGGGCGCTGTATCCCATCATAGATGCTCCTGAGGATTCCGGGCCCCAATTCCACCGAAAGGGGCTCGCCGGTCCCGACCACCGGCTCCCCGGGGCGGAGGCCGCTCGTGTCCTCGTACACCTGCACGACGCACGAATCTCCAACGATCTTGATTATTTCGCCGGAAAGGCCGAGTTCCCCGACCTTGACCACATCGTAAAGCCTTGCGCCTTCCATGCCCTTCGCCACGACGACCGGGCCGGAAATCCTTGCTAGCCTTCCTTTTGAAGCCATATTTTTCACCATCATTTCTTTGAAATGTCAAAACCGAGCGCCCTCTTTATGAGCGCGTTTATGCTCTCTCCTTCCTCCACCTCTCCGCTGAAGGCGGGGACGCCGATTACGACCGGGTGGGCGATGTTCGATATCTTTTTCTTGAGCCTCCAGTCTATGTCCTTCATGTAAGCCTCGTTGACTATCACAATTCCGAATTCCGGATTCTCGATGATTTTTTTGAGCAGGTCCTCGAACGCCTGCCCCCTCTCGACCACGAAAACATCCGGCACGCCGGCCATCCTGAAGCCGGTTGCAAGGGGGGAATCCCCTATGACCGCAATCTTCTCTGCCATTTTCAAACCTCAGTAAGCCACTAGCGTGGAGCGAATCTCCTCCGGGGAGAGCCTGTAGTCTATTCCGCGCACCACGCGCCTCAGGTTGTTCATCTCCTCCTCCTTGATGAAGAGGAAGCTCAGTATCGTCCCGAGCGAGACCGTGGACGTGTAGAACCTCTTTATCTTCTCGCGGGCGATTTCCTGCTTGAACGCCATCTCCAAATCGACGAGCGTCTTCACCTCCCCCTTTATCGGGAAGGTGTGCGAAATTATCGGCAGTACGGCGCCCATGTCTTCTGCGCCGAGCAGGGACTTCATAACGGCATTGCGCATCGCCCCACCGCGTATTATGTATTTCCTGACTGTTTCCTCGTTCTTCACTCCCGCCTTCGCAAGCCTCAGGACGTTGATTATGTTGCGCGCGTCTATCTCTTTTTTTACTATATTCTGCAAAATCTGCGCGTCCCTGTCCGGGATGTCCATCCCGGTCGAGAGGTAGTTGTAGTAGGCGGTGTCCAGCAGCACCTGCAATTGGTTGAGCACCTGGGCGCTGCGCACGGACTGGATGAACATCTGCTCCAGCTCTGTTCCCTTTATGACAGCGCTCGTCTGGCCGAACATCTCCCTGCCCAGATCGGTGCGGCGCACCTCCATGTAAACCTTCTCTCCCTCCGCGCGGGCGATGCTCTCGAGCTGGCGCGGGCCTATTGTGCCCGCGGGGATTATGTAGGGCCGCATCTCTTCCCATTTCTTGCCTGTGCGGCGGGAAGCGAGGATCATCTTAAGGTTCACGAAGTCCCATTTGCGCATCACCCCGGCGATTGCGGGCCTTGCCTTTGCTGGGACGAATTCCCACACCTTGCCCACCACCTCTGCGTAATGGATGCCTGCGGCGAGCTCTACCATTTCGGCTTTTGAGACGCCGGAAAGCGTGGTCTGGCCGAGTACGTCCTTGTAATACGTCCTCTCGAGCATCGCAATCACGCCGTCCACGGTGTCCTGGTTGGAGAAGTCCTCGAAGTTTTCCCACTGGAGGATTTTCGCCTTCCTGGCCTTTACGCGCGCGTTCGCGTAGCCGTAGACGAGGTGCTTGCTTTCGAAAAGCGCAAGTGCGCTGCTAATGACGCTCATCCATCCTCACCTGTCAAACCTCGGAGCCCTCATCCTTGCCTTTCCCGGATCTTCCCGGGCTCAGAGGTTTGAAAAGGCTCTCGTAAAGCCTCTTCCTCAGCAATTCCCTCTTCTGCTCCATGAGGGCGGTGAATGTGAGGCCTATCCTCACGCTCCCGTCCTCGGATTCCACTATGCATCCGCCCCACTCGTCAAGGTCGTCCTTCACGGAGTATTTGCCGTTCTTCAGGTGCTTTTTGTCGTCCTTGCGGACGTGCACCACGGCCTTCGGGGCATCCAGCTCCTTCAGCCCCTTCTCCACGAGCGCGTTGAGGAACTTCGGGTAGGCCTTGTCCTTCGGGAAGGCGCGCAATTTCTCGAACACTTCCTCTATCGCGCCGTCCACTACGGACTCCCTTGCCTCGTTTATGCCCCGCTTCGCCTCGATCCTCGCCCAGGCGATGCGCTCCCTGCGCTGCGCCTCGACGAACTCCTCGGTCCTGGCTTCGGCCCCCTTCCTGCCCGCCTCCCCGGCGGCCTTCGCGTCCGAAAGCATCCTCCTGCGCTCGGACTCGGCCGCGGAGAGCGTTGAGGCCGCCTCCTTTTTGACCTCGTCAAGTATGGTGGCGGTAAGCTGCTCCAATCCCATTTCTTTTCACCTCTTGCTTGCACCTCCTGGCCGCCAAGGACCATTTCCGGCCCTGCAGGCAACCAAGCGGTGAAATCACACACCCGCGAACGGGATTATACCTTGCCCTGCAGGAAGAACGCTATGACGAAGCCGAGGATGACGAGCGTCTCTGGCAATGCCAGGCAGATGAGGACCTTTGTGAATTCCTCAGGCTTCTCGGCGATGAGGCCCATTCCGCTCGAACCGATTGCGGACTGCGCCCATGCCGTGCCCAGCGCGCCGAGGCCGATTGCGAGGCCTGCGCCCAAAGCGATCATCCCTGTGTCGCCAACTGTCGTTGCAATTGCTGCTGCGTCTGCCATTCATTTCACCTCATTCTTAAATCTCTCAACTGAGAAAGGCACGAAGGCTTTTCCGCCCCCCTGGAAGAACTTTCCGTAGAACTCCACGAGGTTCAGCCTTCCGCCCTGTACGATGGACTCGACCATTGCGAGCCCCGCGTTGAGTACGTGCAATATTAGGAATAACGGCAATACTATGAGAATCATAATGCCCTGCTCCGGGCCGGGGCGGAAGGATTCGTTGATCACTTCCGCGAGCGCCACCCCCGCGATTCCTACCGCAGCGATTCGCGCATAGGAAAGGGAGTTTCCGAGGATTCCGGGCAATTCCACCGCGCCCATCATCCCTTCCGCCCATAATATTATCACCAGTGAGACGAAGAAGACGGCGGCAGCCGGTGCGCCCCATCCTGCCGGGAACATCGCGAACATATAGACGGTCACCAGGAAGAATCCGCCTATTTCCAGGCCTATCCAGGCAAGTTTTCCATAGGCGTGCTTCCTGTTGTGGTGCCAGGCGTTTATTGCTCCTAGGAGGAAGCCAAATGCGAGATGTATCATCCCCAGAACGATGGAAAGGCCGAGCAGGAGGCTCATGTTGTGGATTCTGCTGAAGCCGGTGTAAAGCGGCGCGGATATCCCTAAAGGCACACCCCAGCCCTCGAGCAGCTGTATCCACTGGAAGCTGGAGAAGCCCATCCACTCGTCGAAAAGCACCCCGAATATCATTCCGGCTATGGAGCTGAATTTCCATATGCGGGCGACCTCGAACCCGAGGCCTCCCTTTTTCACCTTCCCCATCATCCAGCTTGCGACAAGGAGGGAGATGAACCCGTATAAGACATCCCCGAGCATAAGCCCGTACATGATTGGAACGGTTATGAGCAATATAAGCGAGGGGTCTATCTCGTCCGGCTGCGGAAGGGAGAATAATTCCACAAGGAACTGGAACTGCGTGGTGGAACTGGGGTTGTCAAGGACGGTTGGCGGCTTGTCGCCCTCAATCCTGTCCATGCAGGCCTTGCCCTTGAATTTTGATTCGAGATAATCGTGAAGCCTGTCATAATCCTTGTCCTTCACCCATCCCTCGAGCACGAAAGCCTCGGTTCCGAAGCCGAAATCCTTTGTGGTGACACTGCGCTCCGCCCAGACCGCGAGCGTGCGCTCCAAAGTTTTCACCTGTTCCCCATATTTGGAAGC
>CAIXOA010000097.1 GCA_903920925.1 uncultured Microcaldota archaeon
CCCTTACGGGAACGACCGTACGAGAGGTTAAGGGCCCTAAATGCTGGTTAAGTGCAAATCTGGAAGGCATCTCCATTCAAAAACAATCGGGAGGTAGGCTTAGAAGCAGCCACCCTTTAAACAACGCGTAATAGCGGACCGATCGAGAGTGCAGATTCTGAAAATTCACGGGGCTAAACCAGCTTCCGATACCTCTCCAGTGTCAAAAACACTTGAGTAAGGGGGCGAACGGGTTGCCTAGAAGCATGGCGGTGACGTCATGTGGAGCGGCCTGTTACGAATATCCTGATGTAAGTAGCAGCGTATCCAGATGAGAATTCTGGACACCTTAAAGAGCAAGGATTCCTCAGCCACGTTCTTCAGCTGAGGGTTAGGCGATCCTAAAGTCCGAGGTAACTCCAAAGGACTGAAATTAGGGAAGCCGGTTAATATTCCGGCCCTATGTGGGTAGGTGAGGTAACTCAAGCCATTTTCTCTGACATCTTTGGATAAGTCGAGCGCCTGCGGGCGTCTGACGGTGGTAAATCCGCGGAGTCTCGTTGTGAGGAGAAGCGGATCAAACCCCTAGGGTTAATTCGACTGAGTCCAGGGATCCATGAAAAGGAGAGTGGAACGACCCTCTATAATCGTACCTAGAACTAGTACAGGTGCTCTAGCTTAGATGGCTAAGGTGTGGCGGGACAACCTAGGCAAGGGAACTCGGCAAGTTAGCCCTGTAACTTTGGGATAAGGGGTGCCATAGCATGAGTAATGCTGTGGTCTCAGTAACAAGGGGAGTGCGACTGTTTACCAAAAACACAGGTCATCGCAGAGCCGAAAGGCTGAGTATGATGGCTGACGTCTGCTCACTGCTAGTACCTGAAAATCGGGTTCAACCGGGATAAGGGCTGGTAAAGAGCGGGGGTAACTCTGACCCTCTTAAGGTAGCGAAAACAAGGCCACTCATATTCGTATGAGGACGCCTTGAGAGCGCGACAGAGTTGCACTTAGTAGCAAGCCAGAACCGTATTAGGAGGCATAAAGTCCTCGCTATATCCGTTTTAACTCTTGGATATGGCCTTGGCGTAATACCTCGCCGCTTAATTGGCGGCTTGCATGAATGACGTAACGTCACTCCCACTGTCCCTACTTAGGACCTGGTGAAATCACTCGCCGGTGAAGATGCCGGCATCTCCCAGAGGGAAACGAAGACTCCATGGAGCTTTACTATAGCCTGATGTTGTGGTACGAAGTTTGCTACCAAGCGTAAGTGGGAGCCGTCACGTTGCAGCTTTCGGGTTGCAAATAGGCGAAAGTGTTACACCACTTAGCAGATTTTGTATCGCTTACTCGTAAGAGAACAGCGTCAGGTGGATAGTTTGGCTGGGGCGGTACGCCCTCGATAAGGAAACAAGGGCGCCCAATGCTTTGCTCATTCCGGTCAGAAATCGGAAGTAGAGGGTTAATAACAAATGCAAGGCTGACTGTATTCTTAAAAGCGTAGAATGCAGAGACGAAAGTCGGGTATAACGAACCTTGAAATCCCTTTGATGAGGATTCAAGCTGTCAGACAAGCTACCCTGGAGGTAACAGGCTCGTCGCGGGTGAGAGTACACTGCGATGTAGTTCTGTCGTTTCACAAGAACGCGAACTACTCGCGTACATATCGACCCCGCGGTTTGGTACATCGCTGTCGGCTTGGGATATCCTGGCCGTGTAGACACGCGAAAGCCACTTTTACACGCTGATGCGTGGCATAAGAGCGGCCAAGGGTTGGGTTGTTCATCCATTAAAATCCCACATGAGCTGGGTTCAGTACGTCGCGAGACAGTACGGTAGTATCTTTTGGAAGTGTCGCTTCTTGAGAGGAAGGATCTTTGAGTACGAGAGGAACGGAGATCCGGGGCCTCTGGTATACCAGTTGTGTCATTGCATTGCTGGGCAGCTACGCCCTCCGTCGATAAGACCTGAAAGCATCTAAGGTCGAAGCGACTCTCAAAACTAGGAAGCAAGGCCGCCCGTAATAGACGGGTTTGATAGAACTGAGGTGTAAGACTCTAGCTAACGCGAGGGTTTCAGCCTGCAGTCACTAAAGGCTTATATCATATCCATATAATTGTTGGCTATCCTTTCCATTACTTATGTTTTTTTCTTCTAGCGTAAGCGCTATCTCTTTTGCATCTCAACTATCCCAGTGCATATCTCCATCCTTCTCATTCGTCTTAAAGTTCAAAAACACAAATTCCTCTTCTCCGTCGTTTATCACTTCGTGCACGTCTCCTGGCCTGCAAAGCATGAAATCACCCGGCTCGAACCTCATTTCCTTTCCATTTATCTTGATTACCCCAGTCCCTCGTATCACATAGAATATCTCCGTGGTCTCAAGATGATGATGCGGCCCCAGAACGCTGCCCGGCTCAAACCGTATTATCTGGAACTTCGCACCAGGGCAATTCAGTTCTCTTCCCCCAAATGGCGCATTCTTCAGGTAACCGAAGCGTTCTTTCCATTCCAAATCCCGTATATTTGCTTTCGCCTCCCCGCAGCCCGGAAGCAAATCCACAACGTACATGGCATGCCACTCGGGAACTATGGGCATATCTAACCCAAGGTGCTCCATATGCACTATCTTTCCCCCTCTCTTCTCCAACTCATACACCCATCCTGCGGGGCGCAGGAAGTTCCACGGCACATTGACCTCTGGGTCATTGATTATGCGGTTGTAAACCCAGTCAAGGAATGCATTAGCCATCCTGTGCGCTTCATTGAAGTACGTGCTCTCAATCACAACCATTCTCTTTGCGGTAACCCTGAAAGCCTCATCAAGCACTCTAAGCGGGTCATCGCTATGGTGCAGCACAGTCGAAATGAGCGTGCAATCAAACTGCCTGTCTTGGAAAGGGAGCTTGCCTCCGTCGTAAACCATAAGTGGGAGAGAGGTCTTGTTGTAATCCACAACGTCGCAAAGCGTTACCTCCCTGCCAAGCCTTCTTGCCACCTGGTCCCCGACCCTGCCATCTCCGCAGCCCAAATCCAATACTTTACCCCCAACAATATGCGGAGCCACTTCATCGAATATCTTTTGGGAGCGGCCAGCCAATCCTTTCTGCACAAATTTTCCCAGCCCAGTAGGTTCAATCATCTTATGCAAGAAGATTGCCGCCCTCCTCGCTGCAGGCATGTCCGCAAAGGCGTGTTCGCCTGCCCGCAGCCTTTCAACCTGCGAATATAGCCGCCTTGCATGTCTGTCTTCCATTCCAGCAGCTAACCGTGCGTGCGCTTTCTCCAACGCATTTCTATTCATCCTTTCGAGCACTTTTCTGCCTGGCGAAAGCGCAATTTTTGCAAGCATCCCATCCCTTTCTTTGGGTTCGCCCATATTGTCGCCTGCCGATATCTGCTCAAATGTGGTATATATTTGTTCTCCATGTATAATTTAGCAAAATGTCATATTTTTAATGATTTTTGACTATAAGATAGATTATGATAGACAAATACGCAGCAGAATTAGATGAAAAAGACCGAAAAATACTACTGGCTCTCGAAACCAACGGAAGGCAGAGCGCAGCGGAGATAGGAAAGAAAGTGCGCCTTTCCAAAGAGGTAGTAAATTACCGGATTAAGAAATACCTTTCCAGCGGCATCATCACCAAGTTCTTCATAATCCCGAACTTCGACAAGCTTGGTTTGACTACCTACAGGATTTACCTCCAGTTCCTTGCAACCACTTCCAAAAAGGAAAAGGAGATAATAGACTATATTCTGGAGAAGATGCCATGCCAGTGGCTTGGTGTTTGCGATGGGAGATGGGATGTAATCGCCCGCATCACGGCCCGCGATATTTTCGAATTCAACAGCATGATGAATGCATTCTTCGAAAAACACGGCGAATTCATCAAGCAGAAGGAGTTCACAATCCAGCTCAGGCACACGTGGTGGCCAAGCACCTATGGCCTCACGGAAGAGCCGCCGGAAAAGACCCCGAAGCACGAAGTTCCAAGGCATGCAGAAGTCGTGAAATATGACCAGAACGACCTGAGGATCCTTAGCGAGATGATAGAAAACGCGAGGATGCCTACAGTAGAAATCGCAGAGAAGGTCGGCCTCTCTCCGCATACTGTGAACTACAGGATAAAGCGCCTCATGGATGAAGGCGTAATCACCCAGATAAAAAGCTACTTCAACAGAGAAAAGCTCGGCTACCAGCACAATCAGGTCTTCCTTCGCCTGGTGCAGGAGCCGACCGGAGTGAAGCGTTTCATTTCAACGCTCAATGAAGTCCCCGAATGTTTTTTCGTCTCCTCGATGGTTGGTGCATGGGACATGCAATTCGGGATAGACGCCCGCGATTCGATAGAATTCCACCAGCTGTTCGCGAAGATAAAAGAAGGCTTCCCGGATGTTATCCTGGATTACGAGTCCCTAATCGTCTATAAGGAGTTCTCACCCAACCCGTTCAGGCATTTCATAAAATCCAAGGGAGAGTAGGCGCTAAGCCATTATACCTAGCATCTCCACCGTTCCGGAGTTATCGAATTCTCCGCCGAAGAAAATGGTTTCCACTAGCGGCCCGCTTATCGTAACCGTATGCTTTGCATCCTCTATCCTTTCCACTCCGGAAGCCAGTTTGACTATCTGCTCAAGGCTTAGCCTCTCCGCAACCCTCGGGTGGTTCACAGCATCGTACAGCGCCCTCCAAATCGCCGCGGGCCCCCCGTCCGTCCCTATGCCAGACACTAATCCCCTCTCCACCATGCTCCGCGTGGGGAGTATTCTCTTCACCCTATCCCCGAGCTCCTTCGCGAATACGACCGCATCGTCTATGAAGTTCGGGTTGGCAACCACAGTAAGTATTCCCCTTTTGTTCAGCCTCTCCATCCCGGCAAGTATATCCTCCTCTCCGGAAAGTGTGCAGTGCTCAAGCCTGCTCTTCCTTCCGGTGAGCGCATGCAGGGCCCCGGCCATCACAATCGCCTGCCTTATGCCCCTGTCCCCTATCGCGTGCATCGCAATATCCTCAACCATCCTTCCCGTTTTACCGGCAAGCATAGGAACTATTGAGCCCAAATCCTCCAGGTCCGTTGCAAGGTAACCACTGTTCGCAGTTCCGCAGTATGGCTCCATTAGTGCCGCAGTACCCGGGGTGAACGCCCCGTCCATGAACAATTTTAGGCCCATCGGCATCTCCGCCTCCATCCTTTCCAGCAGCTCCGGTCTGTCCGCAAGCTCAGCAAGCACATACATCGTAGTGTAAGCCTTCGTTATCGGGAACCCTTCCCCCCACTTTCCCTTCGCCTCCAGCAGTATCTCAATCCCGGGAACGCCCCCTATGCAGAGCTCGTGCAGCTCGTCCACTCCCCACGCACGCGCATCCCTCAGCCATTCCAGGAGCCCTTCCACCGCAACGCCCCGGTCCATCTTTTCTCCTATCAGCTCAAGGCAGAGGTCGTTGTAACCCTCCCTCCACTTCCCTTCCCCATCAATCCAGCCCTTCACCATCTTTCCTTTCGCTCTCTCCGAAAGAATGGCTGCGGTTTTGCTGTTCACTACTCCGCCGTGGAACGAGGAATCTATGAATATCACTATATCCTCCTTGCTAACCTCATCAAGGTCCTTCCTGGTTATCCCCGGGAACTTCCTCCAGTTAAGCTCCAGCCCGACTATGAGCCCGCTCCCCTTATTTCCACCCAGCGCTTCCTTTAGCTGACTGGTGGTGGAGCATCCGGAAACGTCCACCCCTCCGCACTTGCGCACTATGGAGTAGCCCACAGGGTGGGTGTGCAAATCCTTCATCGCAGGAAGCGTGACCGTGCCCTCCAGAAGGTTCTTTTTCCAGAGCTTGCTCTCGGGAACCCGCTCGATGAGCCTAGTGGTGCCTCTAACCGGTTTCTCCATGTTATAATATGTGTATAGATGTGTTTAAAAAGGTTGCCACCGGCGCAGTTTTTATATTCTCCAGCCCAATTTTCCACAGGTGTAAAAGATGAAATCCATACTAGCCATTTTTCTAGTAGCAATCCTCCTCTTCGGCTGCACCCAGCCAAACGGAGGGCAAACCGGAGGGAATGGAAGCACCGGGACCGGCGGCACAGGAGGAACCGGCACCGGTTCAGGAAACACTACTGGGACCGGAGGCGGCGGCACCAATGTAACCCCTCCCGCGCCCCAATTCCTGAAGGGAGTTTCCATTTCGCCGAAGAGCTACAACTCCACGGGCTTCGCCGACTTCTTCGCCAAGGCGCAGCAGGCCGGAGGCGCCGTGATGTGGGCAGGCGACTGGAACGAGCTTTCCAACACCTCGAGCGGCGGTCCGGTTGTTGTTGCTTCCCTCTCTTCCCAATACAATTATGTTCCAATAATCGAAGCACAGTTCTTCACCCAGTCCACGGGCCAGCTTATACGGCCATTGGATGATGCAAACAGGCAGGCATACAAGGATGAGGCAGTAGCTTTTGCGGAAAAATACAAGCCGGAATACCTCGGCCTGGGAATAGAGGTAAACATCCTTTACGAAAAATCCCCGTCCGATTTCGATTCCTTCGTATCATTATACAATGAAACATATGATGCCGTAAAAGCCGTTTCCCCGAACACGAAAGTTTTCACAATCTTCCAGCTGGAAAAGATGAAGGGCCTGCAGGGAGGATTGTTCGGAGGCACCAACAATCCCGACAACGCGGAGTGGGGCCTCCTCGCCCGCTTCCCGAAATCCGACCTGATTGCCTTCACCACTTATCCAGACTTAATTTACAAGAGCCCAAGCGAGATGCCGGCCGACTACTACCCAGAGATAGCAGCCCACACAAGCAAGCCCATCGCCTTCACGGAAATCGGCTGGCACAGCGCGGCGAGCCCCGCGGGCTGGGAGAGCAGCGAATCCGAGCAGGCGGAATTCGTAACACGCTTCTTCAACCTTACCTCAGGCATGAACAAGAAGCTCGCAATCTGGAGCTTCATGTACGACCAGAACACCGTTGAGCCGTTCAACAGCATGGGCCTGCTCCGCGGCGACGGCACGGCCAGGCCTGCATGGGACGCGTGGGTGCGGGCGGGCTGAGCCGCACCTCTTTTATATTTTCCCTACAATTCTTTCCCCGGTGGAAATGATGAAATACATACTAGCAATATTGATTGCGGCAATCCTCCTATTCGGCTGCGCACAGCAGGGAGGAACGCAGACAGGGACCACGCACACGACTACCGGAGGGACATCCGGTGGAACTGGCGGGACCGGAGGAACCGGCACTGGCGGAACGGGCGGAACAACCGGGGGCACCGGAACAACTGGTGGAACCGGAGGAACGACCGGCGGCACAGGAGCCACTGGCGGAACCGGCGGAACATCCGGGACCGGAGGCGCGCTCAACCTCGGTACATGGAGCATGGACACGCTCGCCGGGATGGGCACGCCAGTCCACTGCACGGTCACATACACCGACCAGAGCGTGAACGGCAACTACGACATGTACATCCTCGGCCAGGAGTTCATGGTGACCGGCCAGTCCACGGTGGAAGGCGGCACGCAGCAATTCACCGAGGTGGTGAAGACTGTGGGCGGGAAGAAGATGCTCTACATCCAATTCTCAAGCGCCCAGGGCGGGATGATGCAGGGCTGCGACTGGATGTCCTTCACCGTGAACGAATCCCAGACCGAACCCACGACCCAGACTACGACGCTGAATGTCGACCAGTCCCCAACGAACTTCCAGTGCTTCCCGGCGGTGTTCGGGGAGGAGAAGTTCGCGACGACGGGCCACGTCTGCGACCTCAGCAGCCTGGTGCCCACCAATCCGGCATCCATCTGCGACCGGTACACTGGCACAGAGAGGGACCAGTGCCTCGCCTCGATGGGATAATCCTTTCCTTTCTTATTCTTTTTTATTTACTCTATATTCAGTGATAGTGATGCAGGAAAAGGACATCGGCAAGCTCATAGAAAAAACCGTAAAAGACGGCGGGGTGCTAGCCCTCCTCTATTTCGACCTGCACGGGAACCAGAAGGACGCCCTCCAGAAGCTGGGCGTAGGTTTCGTGCAGAAGATTCTGCAGGAGCCCGGGGTGAAATACGCGCAGGGGGAGATAGACGAGCCGCTTGAGAGCGGGGGATTATTCTCCACCTCGGTGGAAGTCAAGGTGCTCACAACCGACGTCGTAACCCTCGCGCGGCTATGCGGCGCGTACAGCCCGTTCTCCATGGAGATACTCCAGCCTGACGAGTTCGTGCTCTCCATTTCGGAAATGCACGAGCTCCTGATATTCCTGGGCGCGACCACCCACGACTACAAGAAATACATAATGGAGAAGGTCGCCTCTCCGGAGGAGAAGGAAAAATACAAAAAGAGCCTCGAGCAAAGGATAAAAATCGGGGAGAAGCTCATGAGCAGGAAGGAGGCCGGATGATTATGAAGAAGGAAAGCAACGAACTCGTAAAGACCGGAATCCCCGGCCTGGACAAGCTCCTTGGAGGGGGCCTCATCCCCGGCTCCATCGTCCTGGTGAGCGGGCCCACGGGCTCGGGGAAGAGCACGCTCGCGCTCCAATTCCTGGTCAAGGGCGCGCAGCTCTACGGCGAGCCCGGCCTCTACGTCGTAATAGAGGAGACCCGCGACTCCACCTACCGGAACATGGACTACAAGGGATGGAACCTCGCCGAGCTCGAGAATTCCAAGCAACTCATCTTCCTTGATTATCCCCCGTACGAAGTGGACCAGTTCGTAAACCAGAAGTCCGCCATCGGCGAAATCGTGGACACGATGGGGGTGGAGCGGATGGTGGTGGATTCCATAATGCCCGTCGCGCTGCTCTTCCCGAACGACGACGCAAGGAAAAAGGGCTTCATCAGCGTAATCGAGAACATCCGCAAATGGAAGACCACCACGCTGATTGTTTCGGAGGAGATGCCCTCGGCGGAAGGAGAGGCGCCCCGCACGCCCTACGGGATAGAGAACCTCGTTGACGGCTGGGTGCGCATGGACTATGCCTACACGAAGGACAAGAGGCAGAGGCGCATCGAAGTCGTCAAGATGAAGGGAAGGAAGCACCTGATGCAGCGCTTCCCCGCGGAAATAAACGAGACCGGGGTAGTCGTAGGGGTGTAGGCCTTGGCGCTCCGCGCGCACCTCCTTGTTTATGGAAATGTGCAGGGGGTCAATTACCGCTGGCTTGTGCAAACCGCCGCCAAATCCCTGGGCGTAAGGGGATGGGTCCGCAATCTGGAGGGCGGAAACGTGGAAATAATGTGCGAGAGCGAAACGGAAAAGGCCTACAGGGAATTTTTGAAGGCGATAGAAATCAAGGACCAGATACGCAGCGTGGAAAGGATAGAAATACTCGAATTCAGCAAAAACGCGGAGCCGGAGTTCAAATATTTCGCAATCGAATACTGACCCGCGCTTTTTTCAATAGGCTTTTAACTTTATTAGATGCAATTAAGCCCATGAGAGCATTGCTTCTATCCATCCTTCTCGTGGCATCAGTCTTCTCAGCCCAGATGCTGGAGCCCCTCACCCAGGAGATACACAACGGCGACAGGATATCCCTCGGGAAGATGGGCCCCGGGCAGACGATGCCCATCACCATCCACAACGAGGTCTACACCGGCGGAATCCACGGGATAGGCGGCAACTACGACCTCGCGACCGTGGACTACGTGCCGGACGGGTGGGCATACAGCAACAGCATGCTCTATGGAAGGCCCCTGCAGGTGACGATCACCTCCTCGCGGGACGCCCCCGAGGGGAAATACTCCATTCCCATCACGGTCAGGGACGAGCGGGACGAGGAGCAGCTCGGCAATGTCTCCTTCATAGCGGAAATAGAGATAAGCAACGACGTCATGGACATGGGCGTCAGCCCGGCCTCGAGGAAGGTGGGGCTCGGCCAGCCAGCGGTTTTTGAGGTGGCAATAAAAAACAAGGGAAGCGCGGGAGACCTTTTCATTGTCTCCTCCAGCGGGGTCCCCAAGTGGTCCTTCACCAAGACCATTTATGTCGCGGGCGGCAGCAGCAAGACCGTGCTCTACGAGGTGGCGGGCTTCGAGGAGGAGGAATACCAGGCGAAGATACTCGTCCAGTCCGCAAATGCGCCGGTGGTGAGGAAGGAATCCGGCATTTCCGTGCGCGCGGTCCCGGACGTGCTCTCCGACTACAAGGCGACAATAAACGGGGCGCTCCTTTTCCCGATATTCGAAGCCCCGGTGTATGCGCTCGCGGGGATAATTTCCAATCTCTGGTAATCGGATGAACGAGGCCGTCAGGTACATAATTTCCCAGCTTCTTTCAGGCAGGAGGGACTTCGTTAAGATAAAATGGGAGGTCGCAAGGCGGTTCCACATGGATTCCTTCCCGAGGAATTCCGAAATCCTCGCCTCCTTCCCCAAGGGCGGGCTCACCCCGGAAATGCGCTCACTTCTCCAGAAGCGGCCCATGCGCACCCTTTCCGGAGTCACGCCCGTTGCGATAATGGTACGCCCCGAGGGCTCGTGCAGATGGTCCTGCATCTACTGCCCCTACACCGGAAACGCGCCCAAGAGCTACACCGGGGGGGAGCCCGCCGCCCTCCGCGCGCGCCAGTCCGGGTTCGACCCGGCGGTCCAGGTGCGCACGCGCCTCCGCCACTTCCGCGAGATGGGCCATCCCACCAGCAAATGCGAATTGATCCTCATGGGCGGCTCCTTCCTCTCAATGCCGAAATCCTACAAACTCCCTTTCGTAAAATCCGCCTACGATGCGTTCAACGGGAGGAAATCCGGCTCGCTCTCCGCCGCAAAAATGCTGAACGAGAAAGCAAAAAGCCGCGTGGTCGGTTTCACAATCGAGACCCGCCCGGACCTCTGCGGAAAAAAGCAGATAAACGAGATTCTTGATTATGGCGCAACCCGGGTTGAGCTCGGGGTCCAGAACCCGGACGACAGGATTTACAAAACAATCAACCGCGGCCACACCGTAAGGGATGTGGAAACCGCCACCTCACTCCTAAAGGACTCCGCCTTCAAGGTCTGCTACCACATAATGCCCGGCCTCCCCGGCTCCGGAGAGAAAAAAGACATCCTCATGTTCAGGAAACTCTTTTCCGATTCCAGGTTCAAGCCGGACATGCTCAAAATCTACCCAACGCTCGTCATCCCCGGAACCAGGCTGTATGAAATGTGGAAGCGCGGGGAATACGAGCCCTATTCCGCGGAAAAAGCCGCCCGCGTAATCTCAAAGGCATACAGATACATCCCTCCCTATGTGCGCATCATGCGCATCCAGCGGGACATCCCCCTTCCGATGATCGGCGCCGGGGTGGAAAAAAGCAACCTCCGCGAACTGGTCGAGCGCGAGGTGAAAAAGGCGGGCATTCCGCAGATGGAAATCCGCGCAAGGGAGATAAGGGAGGGGAAAATCTCACCCGGGGATGCGGAACTTAACTGCATCAAATACAAGGCTAGCGGAGGGGAGGAATTCTTCCTTTCCTACGAATCCCAAAACAAGCTAATCGGCTTCATCCGCCTCCGCATCCCGAAAAACCCGTTCCGGAAGGAAATCAGCAAGGGCACCGCCCTCATCCGAGAGCTCCACGTCTACGGCTCGGAAGCGCCGGTGGGGGAAGAGGGGAACGCCCAGCACAGGAGCTTCGGAACACTGCTCCTAAAAGAAGCGGAAAGAATCGCAAATGAAGATTTCGATTCCAAAAAGATGCTCATAATCAGCGGAGTGGGCGTCAAGCCCTACTATTTCTCAAAAGGATACAAGAGGGACGGCCCCTACGTTTCAAGAGAGATCTAGCCCGGCGAACTCCTTCTCATAAACCTCGGCAATGTCCTTCCTTACCTTCAGCAGGTCTATGTATTTTGTCTGCAGGTCCCTGAACACCTTCATCTCCCCCTCGTCAAAGGTCTTCACCTGCTTCTCCGCGTTCTTAACCTGCAATTTAATCCCGACCAGCTCCATCTCCGCCTCGTTCTCCACGAATTTGTCGAAATTTTCCCGCGGGATCCATATGTGGTTGTTGTTCAGGAGCACCCTCGCCTCGTTCCAGGGCTCCTCCGAGGGCATGATTTTCCCCTCCTTCAGCCCGCAGCGTATCCCCATCCTGTTCAATGCGGCCACAATCTTCCCTTCCTTCCCCGCGAGCTCCGCCACCTCCATCTCCGGCGCCTTCCCCTCCCTCACCGCCTCCACAATCTTCGCGCGGAGCGCCGGATAGATTGTCTGCGTTATCATGATTATTTTCCCTATCTCGTTCCTTGCCTCCATGTTCTTCTTCAATATGGCGCCCTTCTCCTTCAGCATCTGGTACAATTCCCCGTCCTTCGCCCTCATCGCGGCCGCCACGTCATCGTCATCATGCGTGGAAATCTTCGCCTGCAGCTCCTCCAGCCTCTTCTGGAAAGGCATGAATATCTCTATCCCGTCAATTTTCTTTTCCAGCGCGGCCTTCCTCTCCCCGAGGCGGCCCAGCTCGTCCTCCGCCTCCTCCAGGTCCCTTTCTCCCGCCCCGCTGCGCTGTAGGCGGCCCTTCTTGTAGGCAAGCTCAGCAACCTTTTTCCTCACTTCTATGAGGGCGCCGATGTCACGGGGTGTCAGTCTGGCCATCCACGATCGCCGCCTATATTACAGCATTACATTTTTTAGGGTTTTTCACTAACTGCGACAAATGCAACGAACAGCAAAATGAACGCCGGGGCGCACAAATCCCCGCCCTTATTGCATGGGCAGCACTGCTCACCGCCGCCGCCAATAACTATGGTCGTCGCATTCACCACGTTTATTTTCTTCGCAACATCGTCCATGTTCCTTGCGAAAACAACCATCTTGTACGCATCCTGCGTCGCATTGGTCTGCTGGAGGTAGGCGGAATGCGCCCTGAACACCTTGCCCCAGATGCTGGTGCTCTCGTTTTGCATCAGCAACCCGTAATCGCCCTGGGTGGCACCCCCATTCATTTTCTTGTCCCCGTCGTACATGCTCTTCGCGAACGTCAGCTCGTAAATCGCACCGGCATACATCCCCTCGCCATAAAGCTCTGCGCCCGTGTCCGCGTACTCCTGCCAATCCCCGTAATCGTCCGTATAGTTGAGCAATTCCTTCGCCGCATCCTTCAGCACATTGCTGTCCAGCAGCGGCGCGGCATTATTTCCCGCGGCATACATCGCCTTCGCGGCCTCGCACCACGCCTTGCTGTACCCCATCTGGTAAACCAACAGGTATTCCTCGTCCTTCGTCTCCGGCTGGAGGGTGGAATATTTTTCGTAATTCCTCCTCGCCCTCATCTCCCGCGCCTCCCCGCCCATGAGCCACTCATAATTTCCAACGGTGATGTTCGGCTTGTTCAACGAATCGAGGCATGCATGCACTTCGGCCTTTTTCGCCTCTATGTCCGGTGCATCCACCTCCCCGATTGCGGAGGCGGAGATGCCCGTGAGGAAGGCGTCGTTTGCCGCCGCATAATCATATCCCAGCCCGTAAATCTGCTCCTGCTGGGCCGCCTTGTCCTCAAAATACTGCTTCACCGCTTCATCCCCTATCTCGCCTATCGCACTCCTCTCATTGTTTATGAGCGCCCGCACAATTCCCGCCATCTCCGGAACGCGCTCCCCTTCGTACGGAGTAATATTCGCGATGGGCTCCACCGTAAGCTCCAGCGGCCTTTCCGGCGGCGTCCTGTTCTCGAAGAAAAATTCCACTGCCTGGTTTGCGTTCTCCACCTCCCTTATGTCCAGCCCGCTTATGCCCCGCAGCATCAGTTTCTCCTCCACGCTCTGCAGAGGGGTTATGAAATACCTGAAGCCGCTCGCCTTCGCGCCCAGCGCCTTTTCGTAGAGCCCTCCGACCGGGAGCACATCGCCTCCTTCAGAAATAGCCCCCGTAATGGTCGCATCCCGCCTCGGCTCCTTCCCGGTGAACAATGAGTAGGACATCACGGTGAAGGCGGCGCCCGCAGAAGGCCCCTCCACTCCTCCCGGGCTGTCCGCGTTGCTCACCTTCACGAGCAAATCGCAATTGTAGCCGCGCAGGGAGAGCTCCCGCGCAACGCCCGCCGCGGTGCTTAGGGAATCCTGCGTAGAAGTGCCCACGGTGGGCACCGCGCCCACATATTCCATCCCCTCTCCGGGGACGCTCTTCATCGTTATCCCGACAAGGAGCCCCTCGCCGCCGCTCACCGCGGGAAGGCTCATGTTGATCTCCCCCCCGCACGCGGCGAAGGAGAATGAAAGCAGCAACAAAAATGCAACTAGTGTTCGCATGCCCACTATTCCAGCTTATTCTTTTAAAATTCGTTCCGTTTCCTTCCCCTCCTCCCAGAATTTCCTCATATACGGAATTGGGTCTTCCGCAACCGCATACCTCTCGTCCGGCAGCAAACTCCGGTAATTCTTCCACCTGAATCTCTCATCCATGTATACAACAACTGCCCTGTCCTCGTCCTTCCTTATCGCCCTTCCCGCAGCCTGCACAGCCCTAATCACTCCGGGATAAAGATATCCGTAATCCCATCCCCGGCCGAATTTCTCGTCATAATAGTCTATTAGCGCATCCACCTCCATGCTCATCTCTTCCAATGCAACCCCAACCACAACGGCGCATTTTATTTCCCCGTTCGCATAATCCACCCCCTCGCCCATGCTCCCTCCCTGCACGCAGCAAAGCACCCCCCCCTTCGCAAAATCCTTGAGCATCGCGCCCACTTCCGAAGGCTTCATCTTTTCTTTCTGCACCAGCATCCTTTCGCTTTTCATGAGGGGCACGACCCCCTGCAGAACATTATAGGACGGGAAAAATACCGCCGCCCCTCCCGGGGTTTCGGAAGCAATCCTGTCAATCATCCTCGCCATTTTCAGGTATTCTTCCGCGCTCCTTTTCGAATACCGCGTGGTGAACCCGTCCAATAATATATTCATCCTATTCTTCTCCGGAAATGGGGAAGGATAACTCTTCAGGATGCACCGCGCAGGGTCCAGCCCAAGCACATCCCGGTGCATTTCCAAAGGAAGAAGCGTGCCGCTCATCAATATGGACGCGTGCGTCTCGTTCAATTTGCAGGTGGATACGCTCGGGTCCAGGAATTTTTTGGAGAGCACATATCCGTGCATCGTCTTCCTGAGTATGCGCACTGTTTCCGGCCTGTCCTTCTCATTCCATCTTTCCAGGAATTTCGCAAAGCGGAGCGCGTGGCTCTTCCTTCCGGTGCGCTCCACGAACTGGAAACCAAGCTCGGAAAACATGTCTATCAGTTCCTCGGGCTTCCCTTCCAGTTTTTCCAGAATGGAGTAGAATCCATCCCGCGAAACCAGTTTCTCCCGCGCCTCGCCCAATTCCGCCCTCGCCCATTTCGTAAATGCGCCTTCCAGGTTTGTTTTCAGCCCCAGCGCCCGCGTCTCCTTGTCTAATTTCCCCAAATAGAAATTATTTGTAGAAGAAGACAATTGGTCCCGCACCCTTTTCGCAAGGTTGTGCGCCTCATCTATTATCACTATCGAATTCTCAAACTTCTTCTTTATCTTCATCAGGAGCAAATCCCTTATCTGCGGCTGCATGAGGTGGAAATAGTCCGCAATAATCACATCCGCCGAGCCCGCCAATCTTATGAGCCACTCGTAGGGGCACGCCTCGCACTCCCTTCCCAGCGCGAGCAGTTCCTCATGCGAGGGGCACGGGCCGGCCTTCTCCGAAATTTTCTTGAACAAATAGTCCGCCTTCGCCTCCCCCACCTTCCCGTACCCCTTTGAATTCCCGTGGAATATGCACTCCTCCTTCTTCCTCCTCCGCTCGCAGGACTGGTAGAAGCTCTCGTGGTCCAGGTCCGAGAGCACCGGATCCACGCACGCATACCTCCGCCCAATCAAATCCACAGCCCGCAAATCCAGCCCGTATTTCTCCCGCATCCCCCGCACCACGGAAAGGGCAATCCTGTGCTGCGAAATTTTGGGAGTTAGAAAGAATACTGTCTTCCCGTGCTTCAATGCATAGGTAATCGCAGGGGCAAGCACCGCGTCCGTCTTCCCCATTCCCACGGGCGCGTTCGCCAAAAGAATTTTTCTCCCTTCTATCGCCTCGTTCGCATTCTGGATGAGCGCGTCCTGGTGCTTCCGTATGCTCGGGTGCCTGAAATACACTTCCACGGATGCATTTCGTCTTCCAGGTTAAAAAGATTCGCGGGGCGGGATGCCGCTAACATTATTTCTTGTAAATGTTCTTCCTGTGCCCCACCTTGAGAACTTCTATCTTTTTCTCCGGCTCGTTTATATCCAACAGAACCCGATAATCCCCGACCCGCATCTTCCATGCGTTCTCCCCAACGAGCTTCTCAACGAAATGGTAGGGCGCAAACCTTAGGTCAAGCACTTTGGCGATTATCCGCTTCGCAATGCCCTTCTCAACCGCCTTCAGGCCATCCCGCGCCTTCTGCGACCATTCAACTTCGTATGCCATTCAGATTCCCAACTCCGCCATAAGCTCTTTTGTGCTCAACTTTTTCCCTTCCTTTATCTGTTTCCTCGCCATCGCTATGTCCTTCTTTGTTTCCTCGCTCAGTTCCCCCTCGCCCCTCAGCTTCTCGTATACGGTAATCAGCTTGTTTATAAGCTCCTCGTAGCTCTCCCTCCCGTATTCCTTGAGGTTCGCAAGCCTTTCCTTTGTTTCCTTATGCACCAGTATGGTTGTGTAGTTTGACATATATATCGCATATATATGTATATATGGAACATATATAATGCTTCCGGAAACTTTTTGCAAGCGCCATTCCAGCATGCTGATGAAATTGCGTTTGCCGGTTAAAAAGATTCGCAGGCCTGCTTGCCGGTGATGCTTATCCCCCGCCCGGAATCCAAAGCACATGAGCCATTCCTTCGGCAGCCCCTCCGGCTGGATGGGCGCATATTTATAAATATTAATTATGAGTTCGGAAGGTGCGAGAAAGGGTGTGTTGCCAATGACCAGAATTGCCCGAATCCTTGTGTTATTCGTATTGCTCTTTTCTTTCAGCTTTGCATTCTGCCCGGTAATAACATCCTCATCCACCTATGTCCAAGCCGGCAATCTTGTCGGGGCCCCGAACTCGGCATCCCCGCTATTAGGATATGCCTGCGTGAAGATAGCGGCCTCCAATGTCCTCTACGACTGCAACGGATACAACATAACCAACGATGGCACTGGGGGTCAGACATACGGCATCCTTGTGAACGGCTCCTACAGCAACGTCACCATAAGGAACTGCCCGGGCGTCTCCAACTACTCGTGGGCAGGGATAGAGTTCCTTTTTACCGAGAACAGCAGCATCCAGAACGTGACAGCATCTGGCAATAAATACGGCTTCTTCCTGGCTAGGGGGCAGAACAACACCGTTGCCAACAGCGTTGCAGCCAACAACTCCAAAGGATTCTACATGGTGGACATTACCCTGAGCACCCTCACCAACAACTCCGCCAACGATAACTCCGAAGGCTTCTGCTTCAACACCAGTGGAGGAACATACCCGATATACAACCACGACAACGTTCTCACCAACAACTCCGCCTCGGGCAACAGCAATCACGGCTTCATGCTTCCCTATTCCTATAACGGAATCCTCTCCAACAACACCGCGGACAGCAACGGCGGCGCGGGCTTCTACCTGCAATTTGGCCAGTTAAATATCCTCACCGACAACGTTGCCCATGGCAGCGGCGACGCTGGCATCTATCTTGACAGGGCACCGTCCAACCACATATACAGAAGCAGGGTGTACGGCGGGGCTGGAGACGGCATACACGCATCGAAGGCTTCGTTCAATAATCTGGAGAGCAACACGGTATACGGCAACTCGGGGTACGGCTTCTACCTGGACTCGAGCAACTATTCCTCCATCACCACGAACAACGTGCATGACAACATCGGCGGCGGCATTTACCTACTCGGGGCGTCACATAATGAAGTGAGCGGCACAAATGCATCAGGCGGGAATTACGGCTTCAGGTTAAACCAGGCCCACAGTAACATAATAGACCGGAGCATGGCATCCGACTCCACATACGGCTTTTATCTCTCTGCATCGCACGGCAACAGCATAACCAACTCCGATGCAGACTCGGATGCAACCGGCTTCCTCATAGAATCGCACTCCTACTCCAATGGCGTGTCCAACTGCAACGCTTCCAGCGATACACTATATAGCTTCGAGATAGACGGCCACAACAACGGCATAAACAACTCCAACACATACCTTGGCCCATCCGGATTCTATGTAAGCGGCGAAAACAACACGCTCTCGAACAACACCGCATATGGGCATTCCTATTTAGGCTTTTATACGAGCGGCAACAACACCGTAGACAGGAACAGCCACTACTACGGCAACACCCTTGATTACGTCGTTGACGCGCAGGCCGCGCCCGTCTATATAAGCGCCACGAACATCAGCATGGACAACCCGTCCGGCGACTTCACAAATTATACCATGCTCAGCTTCAGCGACACCGCGCAGGCAGGCGAGAAGTACTCAATAAAATGGGCGGCGAACGCCTACACCCTGCCAACCAACCGCATCTCCTTCGCCCAGAAGTTCGTGAACATAAGCAACCAGGCGGGCACCAGCTCCATAGACTCCATAACCTGGGCCTGGAAGGATTCCGAGCTCACTGGCTATGACGAACAGTTCTTTGAGCTGTGGAAGTACAACGCGACAAGCAATTGGACGCTCCTCAGTTCCAGCCCGAATGTTGCAGCAAATACCCTAACCCTCACTAATGTGAACCCCGCTAGCGAATACGGGATACTTGGGCAAGGCAGCTGCCCGGTGATAACCCACAGCGGAAGCTACCGCTTGAATTACGACGCGGTCGGCGCGCCCAACCTTGCGCCCGACATTCCGGAACTGGCGCCATACGCCTGCGTGAGGATAGCCGCCTCCAACGTTTTGTTCGACTGCAACGGCCACACCATCACGGACAACGGCACCGCCTCGTTCTACCCGACCTATGGGATACTCCTGAGCGGCCGCATAAGCAACGTGACCGTCCAAAACTGCCCGGGCATCTCCAACTACAAGCACGGAGTCTATGTATGGAATACTACATACAGCGTTATAACAGGAGTAACCTCATATGGAAACCTTGAGGTCGGCTTCCGCGTGGATTACTCCACCAACGTCTACCTTAGCTATAACAACGGAAGCGACAACGAAATATACGGCTTCGAGGTGTATTCCGGAAACGCAAACTGGCTCAACAACAACAACGCCAATGGGAACCTGAGGACGGGGTATTACATACACTCGAGCCCGTCCGGCCATCTCGTGGGCAACACCGCCGCAAATAGCGTCGAGAACGGCCTGGTGCTCGCGAATTCGCTAGGCTGTACCCTCATCGGAAACACCGTGAGCGGCAGCGGCCACACCGGCTACCCATACGCGGCCGGCTATTACATTTACAACAGCTCCAACAGCAACCTGACCGGCAACTCCGCCCACGACAACTCCTACTATGCGGTCTACATAAACACCTCCTCCAACATCATGCTAACCGGGATGGTGATGAGCAACCAGACCTACCTGATAGGCCCGCCGGGCGGCTCTCCGCTTGAGATAACGAACCTCACCGCAACGAACGGCACGTCAAGCGTGATGTTCGGCTCGGTGGACTATTCCTCTGCCCCCGGGCTCAACTCTTCCAATATCATAGTGGAAAACGGCATGGTGGCCGTGGATTCGTCCGCAGTGCCCGAGTTCAACACATCCGCAAGGATAACCATGTGGACGCCTTCCTGCAGCCCGCCAACAATATATGTGCTGGACGAATTCCCGGTCACAAGGTACGACGTGCTCGGCAGGGGCACCATCTGTACCGCGCCGGAGTGCACAATCATCTCCTGTGTAGGCCACACGCTGGTCTTTGATGTCCTTCACTTCTCCGGATACGCCGCAGGGGGGGAAACCGGCCTCACAATAACAAACAACGGCCCCAAGTACTGGTATGAAGCGATAACATTCACGGCGAATTACATAAACACTACGGATAGTTCGCACATCCCTGGCGCAACCTGCAACCTTTCCCTCTGGAATGGAAGCAGCTATCTTCTGAGCGAAGTGGTAGACCACTACGAGCTCAGCCTGAACGTGACCGACATCGGCGCCCACAGCTACAACGTCACCTGCTCAAAGGCAGGCTTCACCACCCTCACCGCACTGGACACCTTCACTATCTTCTACAACGGAACCGTTTCCGGGGTTGACCTTTACGGGGCAAACGTGACCGTTGGAACCACCGGCAGGTACAGCTCAAACATCACCGCAGGGAACGTGACGACCGAAGGAGGCAACGTCACGGGCGTCGACCTGTCCACCAACGATTCCACGGACAGGTGGGCGGGATTCTACGGTAACGTCACAGGAAACATAGTCCTCGCCCAGTCTGCCTCCGTCCAGTCGGTGTATGTCTGGCTCTGGAACTCCTCCTCCGGAGGGGTGATTTGCGCATCCACGGGCTCCACTCCCCTCTCCTCAATAATGGGCGCCACATACGCAGACATAGACACCGCCTGGAGCTTCCCGCCCTCAGTGACGGATTCCGCGGCAAACACGTTCAACAATTCAAACTGCTCCCAGAAATTCGGCCCCACCACGGTTGCAAACGCCTACTACGCTGATACGGGCTATTC
>CAIXOA010000098.1 GCA_903920925.1 uncultured Microcaldota archaeon
CGCGACGCCGGGAAGCTCATGGAAGGTGACTTTCGCGGACGGCAGAGAGATACTGGTAACACTCTGCGGGCTGATTCCGGACGAGACCGGCAAGCTTTACGCAGTATTCAAGAGCGAGGGGTTCTACTGGTGCACGACCGTGGACGAGAACCTCACTGAGCACGAGACGTTTGCCTCTGGCTATGGGCTTGAAGTGATAGACCGCCTTTTGCACAGGGAAGGCCAGACGCAGGACAGAGAAGGCGCCCAGTGCACCGAACTCACCGATACCGTGGTGAAGGAGGGCGGGCAGTTCGAGAACCCGATACCTGAAGGAATACAGGGATACGGGAAGACCATAAAGGTCAGGAACAGAATGGATCTGGATGTTATTGGAAACGACGCTAACAGGAGCCAGTGCCTGGACCTTGTGACCGCGGACATAATGAGGGTAGGCATGCATGTGGGCGACAGCATCACTTCCTCGATAACCAGCCTGAAGGCGACGGTTGCCCAGGTCATCAACGACCACGGGGTCATGGAGGCAACGATTTCCATCTCTTCGACGGGCTCGGCCATGGATGTTGAAAGCCCTCTCGAAGGCGAAGCCCCGCCTTTCGCGATAAAGGTGACTTTCAGGGATGCAAGCGGTAACGTCATCGCGGTGCAGATGGTGCACGTCTTCGGGGTAAACGCGGACGGGACCGTGGGCATGCAGATCGTAAACAATGTGCAGGACCTCTGCAACTACGGAACGTACAAGGATGCGGACGGGAATGTATTCGAAAGCCGCCTTACATACGCAGCCACGGGAGGCGTAAGCGGCTACACCCTCGACCTTGTTCCAAGGGAATAGGCAATATTCCCTTTTTTCCTTTTCTTTTATTTCTATTTTCTCATTTTTTCCCTATAACTAAGTAGTTTCTTTTCAACATCCTTGTCATTTATCCCGATAATCTCCAGCGCAAGCAATGCCGCATTCTTCCCGTTGTCTATCCCCACGCACGCCACGGGCACTCCCGGCGGCATCTGCGCTATGCTCAGGAGGGAATCCATCCCTCCAAGCTTTGCGGAAACCGGGACCCCTATAATCGGAACCAATGTATGGGAGGCGCAAACCCCCGGAAGCGCGGCAGATAAGCCGGCTACCGCAATAATCACATCCGCAAACGTGCTCTTCACTATCTTCTCCACTTTTTCCGGCGTGCGGTGGGCGGACGCCACCTCGTATTTCCATTCCACGCCGAACTCGTCCAGCACCGAGGTTACGCCCTTCACTATCTCCTCGTCGCTCTTGCTCCCCGAGATTATTAGAATGCGCTCTGCCATAAGAAAAACTTACTATAAAGGATTAAAAAGAATTGGTATCCATTTATGCGCATGATAATGCTTCAGGTATTAGGGCTGGAGGGATTGGGCTTAGCGGTCTGCGTGGGCGGGCTACTTCTGGTGCTCCTAGGCGCACTGGTGATGATTTTCAACCGCCTTGTGGTGCTCAAGAACCGCGTGGACAACGCATGGGCGCAGATAGACGTGCAATTGAAGAGGAGGGCTGACCTCATCCCGAACCTCGTGGAGTCCGTGAAGGGCTACATGGCGCACGAGAGGGGCGTCCTTGAGGACGTCACGAAGGCGAGAACCGCTTTGATGCAGGCCGGCACCGTGGAGGAGAAGGCTAAGGCGAACAACGCGCTCGCAGGGACTCTGAAGACGCTCTTCGCGGTTGCGGAGAACTACCCGCAGCTCAAGGCATCCGAGAACTTCAAGATGCTCCAGGAGGAGCTGGCGGGGACCGAGAACAAGATTGCCTACTCGAGGACGGCGTACAACGATTCCGTGCTCGAATACAACCAGACGATGGGCGTCATCCCCTACAACCTCTTCGCGGGAATGTTCGGGCACTCGGTGAAGCCTTACTTCGAGGCCGCGGAGGGCGAGAAGGCGCCCGTGAAAGTGCAGTTCTGAGGTGCACTGATGGCGAGTTTCTTCGATGCGATAGACGCAAACAAGAGAAACTCGCTTCTCCTTATTATTTTTCTTACGGTTTTAGTTTTCGTCGCAATTTCCGCCCTCTCCATGATGTTCGACATGGGATGGGCGGGCTTTGTGCTCGGCGCGGTGATAGCGATAGTCTATGCATTATTTTCCTATTACATGGGGGATAAGGCGCTCCTTGCGCTGAGCGGCGCAAGGCCGGTTTCCAAAGAGGAGAACCCCTACCTCTGCAACCTGGTTGAGGGATTGGCGCTCGCCGCGCAGATTCCCGCGCCCAAATTGTACATGGTGGAGGACCAGGCGATGAACGCCTTTGCGACCGGAAGGGACCCGCAGCATGCCGCCATCGTAGTCACCCGCGGATTGGCGGAGAAAATGAACCGGGCGGAGCTCGAGGGCGTAATAGCGCACGAGATGTCCCACATAGGCAATTTTGACATCCGCTACATGCTGATTACAGTTGTCATGGTCGGGCTCATAGGATTCATCGGCGAAATCGCATTGCGCAGTTTTTTCTGGGGCGGAAGCGGAAGGCGGGAGAGGGGCGGGGGCGGCCTCCTCATAGTGCTCGGCCTGATTCTCGCGATAATAACGCCCATAGTCGCGATGCTCGTTAAGTTCGCGGTCTCCCGCCAGCGCGAATACCTCGCTGACGCGACCGCGGTGAAGCTCACCCGCTATCCGGACGGATTGAAGAGCGCGCTCACAAAGATAAGGGACAACTACCAGCCCGTGAAGGCGGCAACCGAAAGCACCGCGCCCCTTTATTTCGCAGACCCGATAGGGAAGAAGCTTACTGGGCTCTTCTCAACCCATCCGCCAATAGAAGACAGAATCAAGCGCCTGGGCTCGTTCTGACGATCATCCGGACTTGGGCGCCCTAATCTTCTGCCAGAAGAATATGTACATGGGTGCTATCAGCGCATCGGTCGCAAGGTTGACAAGCAGCAGCGCGGGTATCGCTATCACGAATAACG
>CAIXOA010000099.1 GCA_903920925.1 uncultured Microcaldota archaeon
CAGGAGATAAACGATTTCCTCAGCAGGGCTAACAGGTCCTTCTCGGAAATAGTTTACGCCCCGAAGCTGCAGTATAGTGACCAGGCGGTGGACCTAATCAGGTACAGGGATGCGTTTGGCATAAGCGTAAGCACCGCGCCCGGATTCGGAAGTTACAAGCGGCTTGTGATAGGCGCAGCGGAGGGCGCGGAGATGAACCCCTTCCTGCGCAACATGGAGGAGAGCGGGGGGCAGTTCGCCGAAGCGATGGAGTCGGCGCTGCCAGGGGAGGCAAGGATTTCCATCGCAGGGGAGAGGAGCCGCGTTGCAGGTTCAACATTCAGCCAGGAACAATACCAGCATGTGATGGGCGCCACTGAGGCCGGGACATTCTACACCATCGGTGAGATGGGAATCCAGGACGAGGCCCAGGGCGCGATGCAGATTTACGAGAGCATGATACAGGAAAGGGCGCGCGCGGGCCAGCTCACCGGCATGGAGATGTTCGTGCGCCGCGGCACGCGCTCGGACGAGCTTATGGTGCTTGCGGGATATGAGAATACGCTCACCGTGATACGGATAGACCTATCGGACGTGCGCAGGGTGAGCATCATAGGAGGCGAGGCCGCGGGGGATGCGGCGATACAAATGAGGATGGACGCGATAAACGAAGCGATTTCCGGCGCCATTGAGGGCATGACTAGGCGGGGCCACGGCCTGACCATCCAAAATTTCAGGGCGGAGCTGAGAGGCCGCCTTGAGGAAGCAATATTTAAGACGTTCAACAACTACTCCAAGTACCAGATAGCCGGCCAGGAAAGGACGCTATACGACCTTTCGGGAGACCTCAGGCACCCCGAAGTGCTCGGCAGCTACAAGTTCGACATGGTCACGATAGGTGTCACGGAAAACATGCAGCCGGGTTTCCTCAACCGCGCCCTTCTCGATGCTTCGGCAAGCGGCAGCGCGGCGCACGGGCACGTGATAATGGACGTACTCGGCATCCAGCCGTCCCCGGTTTTCAGGAGCAGCGCGTCAATAAGGGTGGCGGAGCCCGGGGAATCCTTCACAGGGACGGCGGGGCAGCTTTCGGTCAGGTTCAGGGATTTGGACGCCCAGGCTGCCGCGGAAAGGGCATATTCCCAATACTTCTCCGGCCTGGGCCCAAAAGTCGAGGGTGAAAGATTCACGCACGAGGAATCACTGGCCCTGAGCTATGCGCTGGATAATGTCGGAACCTTGCCCATGGATGACATAGCGAGATACGGGTTCAGGAAAGGGATAGGGCAATTCACCCCCACCGAGGCGATGCATGCGGCGGTCGGCGCCGCCGGGCCCCAGATGCAGATGAGGGCGAGGGCGTGCAACTCGCTGCTCACCGAGGAGGGATGGAACACGGTGGCCACGGTGATAGACGACACTGTCGCCGCCTACGCGGAAAGGGAGGGCCTCACAATCGTGAGGGCGAACGAGAACGTTGCCCCGGACCTGGGCTATGTGATTGTGGGGGTAGAGGGCCCGGCCGCGGAGGCGCACTTCAGGCAGATAAACACGGAGATAGATGCGGCGCTGGAGAGATACGGGCTGGCGTCCTCCGGCTACACCACCGCCGAGGTGGCGAATGCGGGGCTCGCGCAGGTGGATTCGGCGCTAACCAGCAACATGCTTGGGGTGGCGCTGAACCCCGAGATGGCGGCTGACTGCGAATATGTGATTAGCATATTGTCGGGGGGTGACTCAAAGCGCATCAATGAGCTGATTGGCGACTGGCCGGAAGCCAGCTATCTCTACACTACAATAGGGGGAGGAAGGGTGCGTACAATAAGCGACCTTGCGGCCGTGGACCGGGAGGCGCTGGAGAAGCTGATAGATTTCGTCAACACGGGGGAAACGAGCGAAAGGATACATGCACTGATGGCGGAAACTCGGGGGGAACTTTAAGCCGCGCTCCTGCCCGCGAGGCGTTTTTCAAATTCGGGA
The DNA here is from genome assembly GCA_903920925.1 of uncultured Microcaldota archaeon. Taxonomy (GTDB): domain Archaea; phylum Micrarchaeota; class Micrarchaeia; order Anstonellales; family Bilamarchaeaceae; genus CAIXOA01. The sequence goes on from CAIXOA010000099.1 coordinate 1,960, forward strand.
AGCATGCTCTTCGCCGCCTCGCCCATGCGCATCGTCCTCATGCCGGCCTCCTGCGCGCATGCGGTGAAAATTGCGTCTATTTTTGAGTACTCCACCATCACGCCTACGGAGCTCATGGAGAAATATTTGGGCGAGAGGAACCTGTTCACGGCTTCGGCCGTTGTTATGAAAGTGGAGGTGAGCGCGACGCGGTCAATCGCAAGCACCATCCCGTAAACCTGCTTCATCGTTTTTAGCATGTACATGGCAAAAAACGTCTTGTCGAGCGCCGCCGCGTACTCGTCCCTCCTGTTTATGTCATAGGCGCCGTTTCTGAATTTTTGCAATTCCGCTTCAACGCTGGAATCAAAGGACGACAGTTCCTCCATTGATTTTTTCGCCCTTGCCCGCTGGTCGGCTTTTATCTTCCTCATCTGGGCTTCGGGGACCTTGGGGTCCGGCGCTTTCGCATTCGCCCTGAAGGATGCGATGTCGTTGCGGAGGTTTTGCTCCCACACCGGGCCGGAAAATTGCGGCCCGCGCGCGTTTGGGGAACCGCCCATGCCCCCGGGATTTCCTCCGGAGCGCTCTTCCGCCCTATTCGCCATCCTGCGCATAACTTCGCTTACAGAATCCGGGCTGCCCTTCTCCGCGCTTCCGGAATCCCTGGTTGCCGGCCCCTTTTGCTTCGCCATGGCATTATTGCGCAGG
>CAIXOA010000100.1 GCA_903920925.1 uncultured Microcaldota archaeon
GGTTCGGCTCCATCCTCTCGTTCTCCACCCTGTCCAGCCAGGAGGCCTTCTCATTCACTTTCTTCGCCAATTCCTCTATGGTCATCCCGCGCGTCTTCTTTTCTTTTTTCCCGTACTCACTCACTTCCTCATAAGTAATCTTCACAGCCTCCCGCGCCCTCCGTATTTTCCTTCCGTACCCATCTACTATTTCCTCTTCCACGCGGAATTGCTTAGGGGTGGAGTAGTCCATCTTCGCCGGCGCCTCTTGCTCCTCCCCGGCTTCTCCAGTGCCCAATGAATGAATAATCTTCCCGTGGTGGGCGCAGCGCGGGCACACCGCCATCTTCGCGCCCTCCACTTCTATTATGAAAGAGACCCCCTTCTTTCCGCAAATGTCGCAGTCCACCATGCGCCAATTTCTCAGTTATTCTTATAATTCCTATAGAAGAAGCAAATCCGTGGTTCACATGAAGAACGCATCCATTCTCGCATCCCTGGTTATGCTCTTTTCCCTCTCCTTTGCAGGAGAGTTCCTCTGCGGAGGCGTGGGAGGAATCCCCTGCACCACCGACTGCCAGGGCCATTGGAGCGACTCATCCCAGTCCTACGTTTCCTGCGAATGCCCGCAAGGGCATGAATGCGTCTGCTACTGCCCGGCGGGCGGAGGGGAAACCCAAACTCAAACCCAAACCCAGACCGTAACCACTCCGGAAAGGAACGTGGGCGAGGGCCAGCCATGGGCGAACGCCCCGGCTTGCCAGGCAACCTCCTCCGGCACCTGCACGCAATGCGGAGTGATAAATGATTATTCCGGGACTGTTGCGATACAGAAGGACAGCGGGGAATGGTGCCTCGGCTATAGCGGCTATGCCCTCCAGCCGGGTGATTTCGTAGTTACCCCCGGAGATTCAAAGGTCAAGATAAAGCTTTTTGACGGCGGGGACATGGACATGGCCCCTGGCAGCGAGTTCAGGTTCGACGGCCTCACCTACCTGAATCCGCCGCCCATGATTGAGACGATGGGCGACCTTACGATAAGCGTGGTGAAGGGCGTCTACCATTACATGATCCAGAAGGACCGCATCAAGCAGTTCGACATCCGCTCCGACGGCGCCTACACAGGCATAAAGGGCACGGAATTCGTGATGGAGTTCACGGATTCTTATACAAAACTAAAGGTGTTGAACGGCAGCGTGGAATTCGGCAAGCAGGGCTCGGACGTCCGCGTGCTCGTGAATGCCGGAGAAACCTCCACCCTCGGAACCTCGGAAAGCGTCCCCACTCATCCGCAGGAATTCAACACCGCGGGAGAATCCAGGTGGTGGAACAGTTTGGGGGGCGGGGGCTCCTCCTGCTGCGGCACGGCTTTCATACTGATGATTGTCCCGCTGCTCGCGATAGTTTTCCGGAGCAACTAGAGGAAATCCCCAAACCAAAACGTAAAGGGTTGTGACATGTCTCCAGTTCTAAATGGTGGAGCTTCCTCCTTCATTGAAGACGCGTGCCCATTTTTGGTGGGTAGAGGTCTCTTTTCCAGAGGCGTTACTTCCGGCGTGCCCCGCCGTAGCTCGTTTGAGTATGTTTATCGCCGCATTAAGGTCTCGGTGCATGGATGCGCCACATGCGCACTTATGCCATCTCTCTGCAAGCGATTTCTTTTGCACCAAACCGCAGCCGCTGCATTCACTTGTCGTATTGGCAGGATTCACAAACACCACTTCACAACCAGCTTCTTCCGCTTTGTAGCGAAGCATACCTGAGAACTCTGCCCAACTGCAGTCCAGTATGGATTTCGCATGGAAGCCCTTTGCCATTCCTGCTGTGTCCAGGTCTTCCATCGCGATGAAAGAATATCTCTCAACAAGTTTCCTGCTGGTTTTATGCAGGAAATCCCTTCTTCTGTTCGCAAGCTTTTCGTAAGCTATTGCGACTTTCAGCCTTGCATTCCCCCTATTTTTGCTATCCCTCTTTCTCCTTGAGAGGCGCCTCTGTGCGGTTGCCAGTTTCTCTTCTGCATGCTTGAGATGCCTTGGATTCCTTATCGTCTCCCCATCGCTCAAATAAGTGAAATGCTCAATCCCAAGATCCAGCCCAACAGTTATGGCATTCCTTTTTGGAACCTCCGTTCCATCCTTTTCTGAAGTGAATATGGCAAACCATTTCCCGGAAGGCATTCTCTTTACCGTGAGCGTCTTTACTCTCCCCTCAATTTCCATGTGCTTCTTTATTGGGATGTTGCCTATGCCCGAAAGCTCCAGTTTCCATCCAAGTCTGAATCCAAACTGTGGATA
>CAIXOA010000101.1 GCA_903920925.1 uncultured Microcaldota archaeon
ATCCGGGTTGGAATTGGGCTTCAGGGAGGTGGAGGAAACCTCCGCGCCGCCAGCCCCGGCCCCGGGCCAGGAAATGCTGCTCGCGGTGTGCAAGGTGCTCGCGAAGATGGGGGATGCGGACCCAAAGCTCTCTTCCTCGCTAAGCGTGCTGGGGGACACCATCCAGTTTTCGCGTGATGGCGAAACAGCAGAGATAGCCACGATTCCTGAAGGCCCGGGGGAGGTCCGCATATACGTGGAAGACCTCTCCTGGGGCGCCGACCAGTGCAGGGTTCTGCTCGGGATGTGCGGCGTATCAATTTCGGAAGACAAGCTCGCCTTCATTTTCATGCACAAGCAGGTCTATTTCCGCGTAAGGGAGAAGGGGTTTGCGCTCTGCGCCTCCAACAAGGCGGAGTCCGAGCCGCTCATCTACCTTATTTTTCACATAGAATGACGCCATTTTATAAATTTTCCAATTCATCCCTTCAGCATGGACTCCAAAAGCATGCTGTTTCTTTTGTTTCTCGCATCCTTCTTCCTGCTCCCGGGCTGCCTGCAAAGCCAGCCCAGGGCCTGCACCGCGGAGGCGAAGATGTGCCCGGACGGCTCTTATGTGGGCAGGGCCGGCCCGGATTGCGAATTCGCACCCTGCCCTAACGCAACCGCATGCGACGGCTACGCGGTGGACGCATGCCCGGCGGGATGCGAGGTCTGCCCTCCGTGCGAGGCATGCAGCTCAATCGGCTGCCATTCCCCGGGTTTCTGCAGGGCCATCGGCTTCGAAAGCAACTGGTACAACAATACCGCTCCGCCGAATGTTACGATGAACGAAACACCTCCCGAGCCGGCGCAGGAAATGGCGCAGTTCAACATCTCGGTCGAGACGATCAACAATACGCCTGCAGAAAACACCACTGAAAAGACTTACACGGGATTGGAATTCGACAATTATACGCTTTTGCTGGAAGACCTCGCGCCCCAGGGCACGGGATATTGCGCGCTGGTCAAGATAGTAACAATAAACGGCACGGTGATGCAGGAATTCGGCAGGGCGCAAATATGCCCGGGGGAAAGCTATTACTGGGTCTCACCGGAGCATCACAGGTACAGGATATACGTGGTGGAAACCGCCTCCGGCTATTCCACCAACATCTCCTTGGCGAACATCATAATTTACCGCTAGAGCGTGGCAAGCTTCACCTTGAAGCCCTTGTTCTGCGCCTTCGCCTTATTGAGCACAAGGGTCGCGGTCACGATGTCCTGGATTCCCAATCCGGTTGAGTCGAATACCGTGATGTCGGAGTCGCTCTGCCTCACCGTCTTCTTGCCCGCAACGATGTCCCCGAGCTCCGCCGCGATGTCGTTCCTGGAAATTATCTTTTTTGAAACGGGCACGTTTATCTCGCCGGAGTGGGAGGCCTGCTCCCAGTCATCAATAACGATTTTCGCCCTCTTCAGGATCTCCGGGTCCAGTTCTTCTTTTCCGGGCGCATCCGCGCCAATCGCGTTTATGTGCATCCCCGCATGAATCCATTCATTTTTCACGATGGGCTGGTGCACCGGCGTGGTCGTAACGAGCACGTCCGCGTTCTTGCAGGCGGTCGCGCCGTCCACAAACTCCGCGTTTAAGCCGAGGGATTTTGCGAACTCCACGAATTTATTCGCGCTCTCCGCGTTCGCATCCACTGCATAGACACTCGCTATCTTCATCACTTCCTTGTGCGCCATCAGCTGGGTGTGCGCCTGCATCCCCGTACCGATAAAAGCGATGTTCTTCGCCCCCTTCTTCGCCAGGTGCCTGGTGGCAATCGCGCCTGCCGCGCCGGTCCTCATCGCGGTGA
>CAIXOA010000102.1 GCA_903920925.1 uncultured Microcaldota archaeon
CAAGAAGATACGGGCACACGGAAGAGAAGGAAGGAGTGATTTCATGGTCGGAATTGTTGGCTACGGGGCCTATGTCCCGAAATACAGGATAAAGAGCGAAGTAATCGCAAAAGTCTGGGGGGAAGACCCGGACAGGATAAAGAACGGGCTGGGCGTGTACGAGAAGGCGGTCGCCTCAAACGATGAGGATGCGGCCACGCTGGCCGTGGAGGCGGCGAAGATTGCGATTCAGCGCGCAGGAATTTCCCCGAAAAAGCTCGGCGCCCTTTATGTGGGGAGCGAATCCCATCCCTATGCGGTGAAGCCTACGGCCACCATTGTGGCTGAGGCGATTGGGGCGACCCCGGAACTTACTGCGGCGGACCTGGAATTCGCGTGCAAGGCCGGGACTGCTGGCATACAGATGTGCATGGGCCTCGTGGGCTCGGGAATGATGGACTACGGGATGGCGATCGGGACCGACACCTCCCAGGGAAGGCCCGGGGATGCGCTGGAATACTCCACTGGCTGCGGTGCCGCGGCTTACATTATTGGAAAGGATGCGGAATCACTTGCAATAATCGAGGATACATACTCATATAGTACGGATACTCCGGACTTCTGGAGGAGAAATGGGGCGGACTACCCTTCGCATGGGGGAAGGTTCACCGGCCCGCCCGGCTACTTCAAGCACGTGAAGGCAGCGACGCTCGGGTTGCTCAAGAAGATGGGCACGAAGGTCGAGGATTATGATTATTTCGTATTCCACCAGCCGAACGGGAAATTCCCGCGGGCGGTCGCGAAGATGCTCGGGGTTCAGCCTGAGAAGATGGAGGAGGGGCTGCTCACACCTTATATTGGAAATACTTATTCCGGCTCCTCGCCGCTCGGATTGGCGAACGTGCTGGACGTGGCGAAGGCAGGGGACAGGATTTTCGTAACCTCCTTCGGGAGCGGCGCGGGAAGCGACGCATTTTCCATCCGGGTTACGGACAACATAAGGAACAGGGAGAGGGGAAAGCCGGCTTCCTATTTCATCGGGCAGAAGGAATACCTGGATTACGCGACCTACGCGAAGTATAGGCGCAAGTTCAAGGGGATGTGATACTCATGAGGAAAGTCGCAATAGTCGGAGTGGGGATGACCAAGTTTGGCGAGCACTGGGAGCGCGGATTTAGGGACCTAGTTACTGAAGCCGGAGTAAAGGCATTAGAAGATGCAGGCATGTCCGGCGCGGAGATTTCCGCGGGTTATGTGGGGACCATGGCCGCAGGGAGTTTGATTGGGCAAGAGCACACCGGCGCCCTTATTGCGGACTACATGGGATTGAATCCCATTCCAATTACGCGAGTGGAAGGGGCGTGCGCCTCGGGAAGCCTCGCTTTGAGGCAGGGATTGATGGCCGTCTCTTCGGGAATGCATGATGTAGTGGTGGTCGGGGGGGTGGAGAAGATGACCGACCTGGACACCGCGGAAGTGAGCGAAATCCTCGGAGGGGCGGGGGACCAGGAGTGGGAGCTTTTCCTGGGGGCTACGTTTCCAGCCCTTTATGCGATGATGGCGAGGAGGTACATGCACGAGTACGGGGCCACGGAGGAGATGCTCGCCTCGGTCGCGGTAAAAAATCATAAGCACGGTAGCATGAACCCCCTTGCGCAATTCCAGAACGAGATTACCATCCAGGATGTATTGGACTCGAAGATGGTCTCGGACCCGCTTAAGATACTGGACTGCTCGCCCCTTACGGACGGGGCGGCGGCGGTTGTGCTGGCTCCGCTTGATATTGCAAAGAAATACACGGACACTCCAATTGAGATTGTGGCAAGCGCACAGGCAAGCGACACCATTGCTCTTCATAACAGGGATTCCATTACTGGCATAAAGGCGGCGCGCATAGCCGCCCAGGCCGCATACAAGCAGGCCGGGGTTTCCCCTTCGCAGATCAACGTTGCGGAGGTGCACGACTGCTTCACGATTGCGGAACTTATGGCAATAGAGGATTTGGGCTTCTTCCCGAAAGGAAAGGGAGGGGAAGCTTCCTTGAACGGGGAAACGCAGATTGGGGCTAAGATTCCGATTAATACGAGCGGCGGATTGAAGGCCGCCGGGCACCCTGTCGGGGCCACGGGAATAAAGCAGGCTGTGGAAATCACCTGGCAATTGCAGGGCGAGGCCGGGAAGAGGCAGGTTTCCGGCGCGGACATCGGGCTTTCCCACAATGTGGGCGGAAGCGGTGCTACCGCCGTGGTGCACATATACAAGAGGGTGAACTGAATGAAGGAATCCATCCCGCTCACATGGAGAAAGATACCCGACAGGTACAGGCTGCTCGGGAGCGTATGCAAGAGCTGCAACGGCTACTATTTCCCCGCGAGGCACATATGCCCGAAATGCAGGAGGAAGGGAAAGATTGACGGCTACCAGTTCTCCGGCCGGGGGAGAATATTCTCATTTACGGAAATCCACGCGCCTCCCGCGGGCTTTGAGGACCAGATTCCCTATGTGATGGCGATTGTTGAATTGGCCGAGGGGGCGCGCTGCACCGCGGAGATTGTGGATGTGCTGGGCAAGGATGTGAAGATAGGGGATGAGGTGGAGATGGTCTTCAGGAAAATCCAGAGCCACGACCCGGAGGGCCTCATCCACTACGGCTTCAAGTTCAAGAAAGTGAAGAAATGATTACGCTCTGCAAGGAGTGCTCTTCCCGCTTTGAGAAAGAATTCCCCATCGGAGAGTGCTCCATATGCGGCGGAAAGGTTGCGAAGATGGGCGAACTCGCGGAAAAGGGGGCCCTTCTTGTGGGCGGGGACTGGGATTCCTTTTCCGTATCTACTACTATTCCGCGCGGAGTGCTTGCCGCCGAAGAAAAGGCGTTTGATTATTCGCCTGGGGAGAGCATCAAGACCTTTGCGAACAGGTATTTTTCCGAGAAGGTTGCGGAGATTTCCGGAAGGAAGTATGCGCCTTCCGGAGGGGACGGGCGCATAATGTTTGATTTCCGCTCCTTTACCGCGAGGCGTGAGCCGGAGCCGCTTTTTTTCTTCGGGCGCTACAGGAAATTGAAGGAGGGGCTTTCCCAGACCAGATGGGACTGCAAAAAGTGCGGGGGGCGTGGGTGTGAGCATTGCAACGGTGAAGGGAGGATGTACCGCTCCGTGGAAGAGATTATCGGAGAGCCTTTTGTGAAGAGGAGCGGCGGGACTTTCTGCATGCACGCATCCGGCAGGGAGGACGTGGACGTGGTGAACACTGCCGGAAGGCCTTTTGTGCTTGAGATTTCCCATCCGGA